>JAAEPL010000192.1 GCA_024232675.1 Planctomycetaceae bacterium | reverse complement strand
CGATGACCAAACGGCAAATCAATTAAGAACTTTCGTACAAGGAAAGTTGAAGACCAGCGCGGGTGATCTGTTGCCCCAGAATGTCGCTGGTTTCTTCATGGCGGGAGATATTCGGGCAAATGAGCAAGTTGGTTTGACATCGCTCCACACGTTGTTTGTGCGAGAGCACAATCGTATCGCGGCGCACTACCACGCAATACGCCCTCATTACAATGACGAGCAGATTTATTTACGTGCCCGTAAATTGGTGATTGCTCAAATACAGGCAATTAGTTTCCGGGAGTTTTTACCTGCTTTACTGGGCAAGCATCCCCTGCGTCCGTACAGGGGTTATCGTTCCGATGTGTCGCCAAAGATCATCAATGGGTTTGCGACGGCGGCTTACCGGATGGGTCATAGTATGTTGCCAGCGGAACTGGAAGTGCGTCTCCCGGCTCATCCATTCGAGGAAATTGAGTTCCTTGCCTTAAAGGATGCGTTCTTTAATCCCCTGTTGATTCAGGCAAATGGAATCGAACCTTATTTATTAGGTTTGTGTCATCAGACTTGCCAAGAATTGGATACGTTCGTTGTCGATGATGTCAGAAATTTTCTGTTCGGGAATCCAGGAGCGGGCGGATTTGATCTTGCTGCCTTAAACATTCAACGCGGCCGTGATCATGGTTTGCCCGATTACAATGCGTTGCGAGTGGCCGCCGGTTTACCGCCCGCGCTAAGATTTCAAGACATTACATCTAATCCTGAATTGGTGAGTAAGCTACAAATGGCTTATGAGTTCAATATTGACGATGTTGATTCTTGGGTGGGTATGCTTGCAGAAGATCATTTGCCGGGCACCAGCACTGGACCTACCGTTCGGTCTATTCTGCAGCAACAATTTGAGGCGCTGAGAGACGGAGATCGTTTTTGGTATGAGCGACATCTCAATTCGACGGAGCTCGATTGGGTCAATCAATCCAAACTCGCTGACGTGATTACGAGAAATACCTTGGTTGCGGAAAAACACATTCCTCAGAATGTTTTTCGAGTTGAGGGTAAACGGTAGTTCGCGGCATGAAAAAACGTCGCGGGAAAATGGATAGGTTTCCCGCGACGTTATTGAATGAGGGCCCAGTTAGCGACCAGGCATTAACACCGACGGTAATTTTCGATTGGGAAAATCGCCACGGGACTGGCCTCTGTAGGGATGCTTTCTCCGGGAACGGAATCTCCATAGAGCCACGATTGGCAGACTTCCATATCCGTCAGTTGCCAACGGCCATCCGCTAGTTGCGCGATCGGCTGATTGCCTCTTCCCGCAATCAAAATAGCATCACCGGCCTTGGCTTGCTTCAGTGCCAGTTCGATGGCCGCAATACGGTCCGGCATAATGTGAGCTTTTGCCGGGTTGGAAAAACCGTCCAGAATTTGATGGATGGGTTCGTAGTCGGTTTGCTCTCCGAGAGATTGGCTGTTCTTGGTGGTCGGTCTGGTAATTAATGGCACATCGCACGATCGTTCGGCGATACGTCCAAAGCGACTGGCCGTATCAGGGTCGGCATCTATGGGAGCATTGAAAATGCAGAATACCTTGCCAGGGACTTGTTTGCGTAAAGTATGCAGAGCGACCCCTAATCGATAGGGACTTGCAGCTTCTTCAATCAACACGGGAAATGGTTGTCCACAACGAACATGATTCATGCGGCCGGGTAAAGACTTAACTTTTTCCAGTCCGCGTGCAATGGTCGGCAGATCGATTCCCTGCAACAGTGCGGTGGCTGCTGCGATTAAACAATTGTAGACGTGGTGGGTACCGGGAATGCTGGTGCGAACCATGGCGGTTTCGTCCCCGGCTCGTATCGTAAAAGTGGTTTCATATAAATTTGATTCCACGATCTTTCCTCGAATATCCGCTTCTTGCTTGATGCCCACTGTGAGAGTGGGGTGATCAATTTTATCAAGCATGAAATAGACGCCAGGATCATCGGCATTCATGACTGCCACGCCGGACGGCTTTAGGTATTCGAGCAAACGAAACTGAGCTCTGCGGTAATTTTTTAGGCTGTTATGAAAACCGAAGTGATTTCCTCTTAGATTGATGATGGCAGCCACATCCAATTGCACGCCGGCAAATTGATGCTCGGCCAACTGCATGCTGTTAGTTTCCAGGACAGCGAATTCTCGATCACGCATCACCATCTCAGCTAGCATGTGCGCCAGAGCGGGCGGTGTTACGCCGTCTTCGCAGTTGGCCAAATTTTTCGAGCCAGCTTGGATGGATGAATGTAAGCCAGTCGATTTATTGGCTTCTTCCAAAATGCTGGTGATTAGGTGAGCCGTAGTCGTTTTCCCGTCTGTGCCGCCGACGGCAACGGTTTTGATTCTGCGGGAGGGCTGGCCTGCCAGAGCTTGGCAAATTTTGCCATACGCGATTCGAGAATCGGAGACGATGCACTGCGGTACAGAGACAGGCAGGAGTCGTTCGGTTACGACAGCGGTTGCACCCTTGCGAATCGCTTGTAAAGCGTCCTCATGGCCGTCGTTATCGGCATCCACCAACGCCACAAACAGGTCTTCTTGTTGACATTCCTGAAGCTTTCCCGCACACGAACGAACAGTGAGATTCGGGGCATTCAAAAATTCTGCTTGGGGGAGGATATCCCTTAGCTTGATTCCGGAATTTGATCCGGTTGCGATTGAAACGCTCATCGTGGCCTCCTTGCCGTGGTGATCGCTGCAGGTACTTCTTATCTAGGCAGTACGTGTAGGCACCGCAATCCTTTGCAGTACCATTGATACGGTGGAAACCGAGTCCTTGGTTCACCACCCATCAACTTTTTTGATTGTTAGAATCGGCAAAAAACTGTCAAGCCGAATCTATGTGCACTGGACAATGCACACGCATTTAAGCAAGCATAGGGGATCTACCCAAGGAAAAAGCCATGTCCGACGAAGATTTTGATGTTGCGATGCTTGCTACTTATTTGCACTTGACCCCTGCGCAAGTGGAAAAAATGGCGGGTCGAGGGAAGCTGCCCGGTCGGCGAATCGGTGGAGAATGGCGATTTTCGAGGATTGAGATACATCACTGGTTTGAGGAACGCATTGGTTTGAGCGACCAGTTTGAGCTGGAGCAGGTTGAAAAAGTTCTTGATACGAATCAGCGTGCCACCGAGGATTCGATTGAACAACTGGTGCAACCGCACGCGGTGTGGTCCCCGCTGCCTGCCAGAACGCGGAATTCCGTTATTCAGCAAATTTGCCAGCACTCGGCCGATGCGGGTTTGCTCTGGGATGCGACAAAGATGGAAAAAGCCATCAAGGCAAGAGAGAATTTACATCCGACGGCTTTGGGCAATGGCGTTGCCATGTTGCATCCACGACGACCGCAGGTCAATAACATTGCCCATGCCTTTGTGGGCTTAGGGATTACTTCCACGGGTTTGCCTTTTGGTGGACCACGGGGTGTCATGACGGATGTCTTTTTTTTGATCGCATCCGAAAATGAAAAAGGGCACCTGCATACTTTGGCTCGTTTGAGTCGCATCATTGCAGTCCCTGATTTTTTAGCACAACTCCGGGAATGTAATGATTCTCAGGAGGCTCACCGCTTGTTGTTAGAAACCAATCAGACGCTGGAATAATCGAGAGCAGGTCACTCATGTTGGAACAACGTAAAGTGAATGTGCTGGTCACTGGCGACATTCAAAACTGGGAATTCAGGCAGTTGCTGGCTGCGCCCTTGAATGATTGCCATGTCATTGAACGCGATTGGCAATCCGTTTTGGCGGACAGCGATTGCGAAGTCGATTTTATTGTTGTCGCTCAGGCGCGACGTGGTTCCTTTGCGGAAGCAGATATCGAACGTCTGTGTCGACAGTTTCCGCTGGCCCAAAAGGTGTTGGTAATTGCGTCATGGTGTGAAGGCGAAACGCGAAGTGGAGAACCATTGTTTGGGCTCCATCGGGTATATATTCGCGACTGGGCCCAAGCGTTCGCTCGTTTGCGGGATGCGTACTCCGTTAAGGGCACAACGCGTCTAAGTCGCCCAGTGACAGAAAGCCGGTCGGATTATTTGTATGCGATACCGCAAATCCCTCATGCTTCTGGGCCTTTGAATATTGCGGCACAAACCGTGAGTCCCGATTGTTTTGAAACCCTGACTGAGTTTTGCAAACTTCGGAATTGGACGCTTCAGCAATTGGAAACCTGTACCAAATGTGATTTAGTTGTGGTGGAGTGTTATCGGAGCATCGAGGAGACTCAGCGATCGAAACCGATGATCCAAAGTCTTGGCAATGTGCCTGTGGTCGTGATCTGCGGGTTTCCGAGGGCACAAGACAACGAATATCTGGATGCCCATTTCACCGCGGTTCATTTGTTGGGAAAGCCGTTTGACAATGGGATGCTGGAAAATGCGATCCTGCAACTCGCCAGTCAGGGGAAATTGAAGCTGGTGATTGACGTCGCTTAATCTGTGTTTGCAGAACAGCATCCAGAAACGGGCTGGATTCGTGGTTGATTCTTCCCACGTGGACCTCTTTGCCCGATACCCAAATTGGGAATTCCTGCTAAATTCACAGTCGCTTTATTGAAGATAAATCTTGGTAATCCGGTATGACATCGCCTACGGAATTGGACAATCAGCAAAAAATCGCAATCTCGATGGATTGCTGGTTCATTACAGGCGCGACGGCCAGTGGTAAGAGTCAGGTTTCGATTGAGTTAGCTCGTCGATTGCCGGCGGAGATTATATCGCTGGACTCCATGGCAATTTACCGCGGTATGGATATTGGTACGGCCAAAGCTTCCCTGGTGATGCAAGAGGAAGTACCGCATCATCTGATCGATATCGTTGATCCAACGGATTTGTATAGCGTTACTCAATACCGAGAGGACGCCATTTCGGCGATCCAGGATATTCGGTCGCGCGGCAAGCAGGTGATTTTCGTCGGTGGATCGGCTTTGTATCTCAAGGCCATGTTACGTGGGATTTTTGACGGACCACCAGCGGACGTGGAATTTCGCGAGCAGATCGAGCGGGAGTTACAAGACGTTGCTGTAAGCGAGTTACATAAAAGGCTAGGGCAGGTGGATCCCATTTCTGCGCAGAAGTTGCATCCCAACGACAAGCGTCGAATCATTCGTGCCCTGGAAGTCTATCGCACCACGGGGCAACCGATTAGCCACTTGCAGAATGAGTTCGAAACGGCCCACTCGCCGGAAGATTGCAAAGTCTTTACACTGCGCCATCCGCGATCCATCCTCCATCAGAGGATTCAGGATCGGGTCGATTGGATGTTTGAGCATGGATTTGTCGCGGAAGTGGAAAATCTTTTGCAGCGGTATCGTGAGCTGGGCAAGACGGCCTCGCAAGCGGTCGGGTATCGCGAGGTCATTGACCATGTTCGTGGGACGAGTGAGCTGGCGGAAACCCGTGATCTTGTGCTTTACCGAACGCGGCAATTTGCTCGGCACCAAGAAACTTGGTTTCGTGGCCTGCCAGAGTGCCGAATGCTGGATTTCCCAGATGATATACCACCCGCAGAGATGACGCCGTGGGTCGTTGAACAGGTGTTGGAGCAGGCGTCATCCAATTAGTATCCTCCCCGGCTCCTCCCCATAATCGTCTTGCGAAGGACGCCGGAACTTTATTTTTATAATTCACCTTTTGGCAAGAAGAAATGCTAAGCACGAAATTACGTAACCAGACTTGTGGACACTTGCGAGCCGAACATGTGGGGCAGACCGTTACCTTGTGCGGCTGGGTGCATGCCATGCGTGATTTTGGCGGCGCCAAATTCATGGTGTTGCGCGATCGCTACGGAATTACGCAGGTCACTATCGGACCTGAGTCACCCGAAGCAACGCGGCAAGTCGCGGAAGATTTGAAGGACGAATGGGTCGTCACCGTAACGGGCAAAGTGATTGCTCGACCTGATGGGCAGTCCAACCCGGATATGGCAACGGGAGAGATCGAAGTCATTGCAGAATCATTGGAGGTGCTGAACCCTAGTGAAACTCCTCCCTTTACGCCCTCTCAGGTCGAGGAACTGCCCAACGAAGATATGCGACTCAAGTACCGTTACATCGATTTGCGTCGTCAGCCGATGCAGGATTCCTTGATCTTGCGGCATCGCATCATCAAAGCCATGCGGGATTATTTTGACGAGCAGCAATTCATCGAAGTCGAAACGCCAATCCTGGGACGCAGCACCCCTGAGGGCGCTCGCGATTACCTCGTCCCCAGTCGTGTGCACTCCGGCGAGTTCTATGCCTTGCCCCAATCCCCTCAGATCTACAAGCAAATCATGATGATCGCAGGTTACGACCGCTACATTCAGGTAGCCCGTTGTTTCCGAGATGAAGATTTACGAGCAGATCGGCAACCTGAATTTACTCAGTTAGACATGGAAATGTCGTTTGTGGAAACCGACGACGTGCTGGGCATGATCGATGGTTTAATGAAGCATCTGGCGAAAACCATCCTCAATATCGATTTGCAAATTCCTTTACCGCGCATGACCTACGATGAGGCCATGCAACGTTACGGTCACGACGCACCGGACCTGAGGTTTGGAATGGAATTGATTGACTGTACGGATCTGGCGGGCAAGTGCGAGTTTCGAGTTTTTCGCTCGGTCGCCGATGCGGGTAATTTCGTACGCGCTATCAATGCCAAAGGGGTGGCCGGCGATTTCTCGCGAAAACGAATCTCTCAATTAGAGACCTACGTAAAAGAAGATTTCGGCGCCAAAGGCTTGGCCTGGATGCGTGTCGAAGAGGATGGTGCCTTCGGTGGTCCGATTGCCAAGAACTTTTCCGCGGAGCTACTCGAAGAGTTTCGCGATCGACTGGACGCAGTGCCCGGAGATCTTGTTTTGTTCATCGCCGATACTTGGGAGGTCTCCTGCAAGGCGTTGAACGGTTTGCGGAAACGTCTGGGTGCAGAGTTGGAACTATACGACCCCAAGGATATGAATTTTTCCTGGATCGTGGAGTTTCCGATGTTCGATTATGACGAAGAACAGAACGGCTGGAACGCCATGCATCATCCGTTCACGGCGCCACGAGATCAAGATTTGGCCAATCTCGAAAAGGCTCCCGGGGAAGCAAGAGCCAAGGCTTACGATTTAGTAATCAACGGTTATGAGGCTGGTGGTGGCACCATTCGGATCCACGATAACGAAGTCCAGCAAATGGTCTTCGGTCTGTTGGGCTTGGATGAAGCCACGGCACGTGATCGTTTTGGGTTCCTGCTGGACGCGTTGCAATTCGGAGCGCCACCCCATGGCGGGATTGCGTTGGGCGTTGACCGCGTAGCCATGATTTTTGGTGGCCTCGATAATATTCGCGACTGTATCGCGTTTCCGAAAACGCAGCGAGCTATGGATCTTATGACCGGGGCCCCCAGTCCCGTCGACGAAGTTCAGCTCGATGAGCTGCATATCGGGTTAAAAGCGGGTGAAAAAGAGCCGGAAAGCGAATAGCGAGTCCCGGATTACGCCTGTTTCCGTCGCTGGATCTCCGCCAAAAACGGTTTGCCGGAGGTGGCGTTTGGTGAGGCGGTACTTTTTCGTGTTTCTAACAGGGCAACGCCCCCACATCGGCATTCCGAAAATGCCAGTGCGGGGCTATCCTTAAGACATGGAAAACCTCAAGGCTTACATTCTTTTTCCCGGTGCTGCCAAAAACCCGCTGTATGCGGGTTGGCTAGACGATCTGAACCTACCGGTTGAGATCGTCAAGCATTACGACACGAATTGGAATCCGCCGGAGGATGCGGGGATTCTGATTACGCACAGCCATTACCGTTGGGAAGAGCTGTCTATTTTGCGAAGGATCAAGCAACAAGAGAAGTTGCCGATCTTGATCCTCGTGGACGGTATTTTGGAATATCGCAATTCATTTCAGCATCCCGAACTGGCCGACGGTTCGATGTTTCAGCCGCTGGTGGGTCACAAACTGGCATGTATCGGCGATTCTCAGGTCCGCTGGACCGAGGCGTGGGGCAATTCAGGCAAGAGTGAGTTAGTCGGTTTGCCGCGTCTTGATTATCTAGCAGGCGTGCCCAAACGGGACCTTGCAAAGACAGGACCATTTCGACTTTTGGTTGCTTCGGCTCGCACCCCATGGTTTGACGACAAGCAGCGTGAGTTGACCTACGCCGCTCTCCGTGCCGTCAAAAAGTTCACGGATGAAAACGCCACCATCCAAGGGCGGCCTCTCGAAATCGTATGGAGGATGGCCGAGGAACTGCACCTTAATCTCCAAGCGCCGGGGTACGTTGCACGCCCGGGGCCGATTCGTAAAACACTTGATGAGGTGGACGCGGTCATCACCACGCCGTCGACCTTGCAGTTGGAGGCGGCTGCATTAGGTTTGCCGGTGGCAGTTGCGGATTTCCACAACAGTCCCCAAATGACGCCGATGGCATGGACCATTGCGCACGAAGGCCAGGTTGCGTCTGTCGTTGCCGAACTTGCCAACCCTCCTTCGTCCAAGTGTTTTATCCAAGATGTGCTGCTTAACGATTCCCTGCAGCTTCGGCAGCCTGCTGCGGAACGCATGGGAGAGTTAGTTTCGGTTATGGTGAACGAGGCTTGGCAAGCCCGCCAAGAGAATCGAACCTTGAATTTACCAGATCGTATATTACCGCATCCTACGCACGGGTTTGTGAGGGAGCAGCCGGGAGCGGCACGGCACGCCCTGTTTCCCGACAACCCGATCTTTGCCAACGAAGAGGTTGCCGATTTGCAAACGGAACTGGCGGCAGCGGTCACCGAGATGGGTAACTACCCAGAGAAATATTTTCACCAGCGGTCCATGAATCAGCGTTTGCGCGGATACATCAATTGGTTGCGATTGTTGATTCGAAATCGAGCTTCCACGATCGAAGAGCTTTCGAGCAATTTGCAACGGTTGCGAGAAGGCGATGAGAAAACAGAGGATGCTTAACTCATTTTGGAAGCCGCCGTCGTGGTCTGTCGCTGGTAGCAGAATATCTGTAAATTGAGCGGCAGTTCAGACATTTATCGAACGATTGACATGAAAACGTATGATCCCCGACAACCTGCTGTTTTTCTGCACATGCCCAAGTGCGCGGGTTCCAGCTTCATTCGTCTTTTGAGACGTTGGTTTGGGGATCAGTATCACAAATTGAATCAGGACGAGACGCAAGATTTATTGCTGCCGCGAATAGCGACCTGTGATGACGATGGGAACTGGCTGCCTGAGGTGAAATGCATCCATGGCCATTTCGACAACGGTCGAGGTTATGGTCTGCCTTACTTTTACCCTGAGATCACTCAATATTTTACAGTGCTGCGTGATCCATTCGACATTGCGGTCTCCATGTTCTTCTTCTGCAAAAAACGCAGTGCGGAAGGGAAGTTTTGGTATCGCGGTCGGCAGGAGAACATTTTGGATAAATATCCCACGGTGGAATATTACCTGAAAGAAGCTCCCTACTGGATTTACAATCATTTGCCACAAGACATCACGCTGCAAAACTATGAGCAGCGATTGTCGGAGCGTTTCTTTTATATCGGTATTCAAGAGGACCTTGATCTCTCGATTCGCCGGCTGGCAAAAATACTGGGCAAACCCTACGTCGAACTCGAGCGATTCAACGAATCGGAATACGACGAACCCATTCCTCATTGGTTGAGAGAAAAATTTTATGAGGACTATCCGTTGCTAAAGCATGTCTATGATTTCTCAGTCGCGCGGTATGCGAGTGAAGACTATGTTTGGTTTAACGAGCAACAACACAATGTCGTGGAGACAGACCGTGCGCGTTCGCCACAACCCAGTGGTCACTTCTACAAAGCCGGAAGTGGCGAAGTGACAGGGCCACCGATCTCCGATTCCAACTCAGCATCGGAGAAAGTATCGTGAAAATTGGATTCTATTCATGCATGACCGGCATGCCCTGGGGCGGAAGCGAAGAACTGTGGTGGCGGACTGCTCGAAAGATGCAGATCGACGGTTCTCAAGTTGCTGTAAATTATAAATGGTGGCCGGAGACCGCGAAGCAATTAGTGCAATTAGAAGATAGCGGGGGGCAAATCTGGTTAAGGAATCAACCTGAATCATTTTGGGCTGGGCAACTTGGAAAACTGAAGTCTCTTTTCGGTAACTCAGCCAGT
>JAAEPL010000191.1 GCA_024232675.1 Planctomycetaceae bacterium | reverse complement strand
AGGCGCGAGCGGGACGGGCTCTGGTACCAATAACTGCTGCGACTCGAGTTTGCCGGCCAAGATTTTTTCCCGCAACTGTTCATAGATAACGCGTTCGTGCAGCGCATGCTGGTCAACGATCACCAGCCCTTCTTCCGTTTCTGTGACCAAATAGCGATTTTGTATCTGCAACGCGCGTGCCCGCGGTTGATCGGGCGAGTCTGTCAGCGGAGGGGCGCTGGGAAGGGAAGCCGTGGACGAGGTAACGGACCAGTCCGGGTGGGCCGCGGGCGAGGCAGGGCCAGACGCGCTGTGGCCAAACGAAGGCGGCGGGTAAGCGGGTGTCGCCGTGGTCCAATCTCGGACCGGGTTTGATGTCGGCAACGCCATGGTCGCCTGTACGGGAACGGCAGGCGCAGTCGCTGCAACGGACAAGGGTTCTTGTTCCAAGGGTTGGGACAGTTGTGCTCGCGCCGTTAAGTCAGTCGTCAAGAACTTGTTTCGCAAAGTGCCCAGAAGTTGGCTGTACAGACGTCGCCCTTCTTGGAACCGGACTTCGAGTTTCGCAGGATGGACATTGACGTCGACTAAATCCGCGGGCATTTCCAAGTTCAGAAAAGCGATCGGAAAACGGCCGGTCATGAGCAAGCCACGATAGGCCTCTCGCAGGGCGTGTTGGAGTGACCGGTCCCGGATGTGCCGACCGTTTAAGAAAAGGTACTGCATGCGGTTGTTCCCGCGGCTATGCGTGGGATCAACGACAAATCCGGATAAACGGATGGGACCATCTTCATTGGCAACGGGAATTAACGCGTCACCGATATCGGATCCAAAAAAAGTCCCGATACGTTCCGCCCAATCGGTCGTGGCTGACAAATCGTGCAACACTCGCCCATTGTGGGATAGCGTCATTTGGATGTGGGGTCGAGCAATCGCAACGCGTGCGAAGGCTTCGCTGATGTGTCCCATTTCAGTCTGGGTCGTTTTGATGAACTTGCGTCGTACGGGTGTATTGAAAAACAGGTTGCTGACTTCAATGCGTGTGCCGATGCCACAACTGCAGGGAGCAATCGGTTCTCGCTGTCCCCCGTTGATTCGTAATTCGAAGCCGGCATCCGAATCCGCCGTGCGGCTGCGCAGGGTCATTTGGCTGACCTCAGCGATAGAGGCGAGGGCCTCACCTCGGAAACCCAAGGTGTGCACTCGGAATAGGTCATCGGCGTCACTGATTTTACTCGTGGCGTGGCTGGTGACGGCTAATTCCAGCTGTTCACGATCGATTCCGTGACCATTATCAGTCACTCGCATCATTTCCATGCCACCTTGGGCGATCGCGACTTCGAGTTGCGTTGCACCGGCGTCAACGGAGTTTTCGAGTAACTCTTTGACGACGCTGGCAGGCCTCTCAATGACTTCTCCCGCCGCGATTTTATTCACGACACTGGAGGGAAGTTGTTTAATGGTTGGCATAGTTAATTGAAACCAAATTGATTGATTTTTCGATACAAGGTGCGTTCGCTAACGCCCAAAATCCTTGCCGTCTCTTCGCGGTTACCGCCTGTTAAATTGAGGGTGTTCTCGTAAGCCCATTTCTCAATTTCTTCCAGTGATTGCCCGATCAATACGGAATGGCTGCTGTCTCCGACGTTGGAATTGACAGGTGTGGCGCCGGTGCCCAGTAGGTCGGGTGATAGGTCATCCATGTCTAATTCATTGTCGATATCCAAAACGACGAGACTCTCTACCACGTTTTTTAATTGCCTGACGTTGCCGGTCCACGAGTAATTAAACATCCAACGCCGCAATTCCGGCGAGAAGTTCTTGGTTTTTTTGTGATGCTTTTGATTGGCCATTTTGCGGAATCGATCGGCTAAGGGAATGATGTCCTCGCGTCGCTCCGATAAAGGATCCAAGTGCACGGAAACAATTTTTAGGCGGTAATACAGGTCCGCTCGAAATTTACCCGCTGCCACTTGCGCTTCTAGATCCTGATTCGTGGCTGCCAGTACGCGGACATTCACAGCAATTTCTTTGTTGTCACCGACACGTGTAATCTTTCGTTCTTCTAGCACCCGCAATAATTTGATTTGAGTCGCCATCGGCATATCGCCCACCTCATCTAAAAACAGTGTTCCGCCATTGGCGTACTCAAATTTTCCGATGCGGTCAGAAATCGCGTCTGTAAAAGCCCCTTTCACGTGACCGAATAATTCGCTCTCCACAAGATGCTCGGCCACGGCGGCCGTGTTGATGGCCACGAAAGGTTTCTTCTTTCGTGGACTGTTTTGATGAATCGCTTGGGCGACCACGTCTTTGCCGGTACCCGTCTCGCCTGTGATCAATACCCCGGCATCGGTGGGCGCGATGCGTTTGAGGCGTGTGATCACGTTTTTCATGCTCTCACTCGCGTAAATCAGGTTTTCGTAACCAAACTTTTCGTCCAGGCGGCTTTGCAGGGCGAGGTTTTGATTGCGCAAGCGAACGGAGTCTGCAGCTTTACTGGATACGGCTTGCAATCGCTTGGGGGTGATCGGCTTTTCCAGAAATGTAAACGCCCCCTGCTGCATGGCTTCGACAGCCTTGGGAACCGAGGCGTGCCCAGTGACCATGATGACTTCGCAGTTCGTCTGTTTTTCGTTGGCATGTCGGAGAATCTCCATGCCATCGACGTCGTTCATCACCAAATCGGTCACAATGATATTCCAGGAATATTCGTCGACGAGTTTCGCGCCTGCCGGCCCCGAAGTGGCAATTTTGCACTCGTATCCGATCCGTTCCAGGCTTTCCGCCATGGCTTCGGCGTGATCGGGGTCATTATCGACCAAAAGTACTTTAAGAGGTACCAAGTTATTATTTTCTTCACTCATAGGCTCGATAATACCGGATCGGATTGCCCGCTTACAGTCATTGAATTTCAACATGGTCACTGCTGTCAGCCTTACATCTCGGATGAACGGCGGACAAAGATTGAATCTGAAGGCCCGAGTACGACGATTATCTTCATAAGAAAATCCATTTATACGGAAAAACAGTAAGTTATCTGCCTTCGCAGGAACATGGTTTTCAAGGGCAAAAGTCCGTTTAATCCGGCGCCCTGACGCGGTAAAATAGTTTCCATGATGGTTTTCGTTACCCGTATTCATTGACCCGAACTGACATTCTCTGAAATGAACGCCGTTCCCAAAAAATCAAGAGGATTTATTAAAGTCTCCTTAATCCTCGTAGCTTTGGCCCTCGTTGGGGCTATCGCCATGTTCTCATTTCTACGCAGTGACTCCGAACAGGTGCTCGCCGAGAATGAGTTGACCTTCTTAGCGGTCAAGCAGAATTTCATCTCCTCGATCGTGGAATCGGGTGATGTTGCCAGTTCCAGTAACGTCGATATTCGTTGTCGAGTAAGGGAGCGCGGGGGGACTGCTGTCTTGAAAATCGTCGAAGAGGGGACTCGAGTGGAGGAAGGTGATTTCCTCTGCCAGCTTGAGGATTCCAATTTTCGAGACGAGGTGGTGGAACGTAAAATTCGGGTCGCTACGGATCGTGCTTCCGTTATTCAGTCGGAGAGTAATCTAGATGCTGCTCAACGAGCTCTCACGGAATTCGAAAATGGACAGTTTGCTCAAGAGCTCGCGACTTACGAAGCTGACTACTTTTTCGGAGAAGAGAATCTCAATCGAGCCATTGAGTATCGAAAATACAGTGAGAACCTAGCTCGCAAAGGGTACATCACAAAAGCTCAATTATCGGCCGATCAATTCGCGGTTCAGCGGGCTCGCAAAGAGCTGCAGTTGGCGAAAAACAAGTTGGATGTTTTTCGGGACTTCAGCAAGGATACATTGGAATCGAAATTAAAGGCCACGATTGCCCAAGAGGAGGCCAATTTGGAGGCCAGTCAATTCACGTTGGAATTGAGTAAGCAACGCTTGAAGTACTACGAAGAACAGGTCGCTGCCTGTTACATCACCGCGCCGTCGGCAGGACAGGTTGTGTATGCTAACGAAATTGAAGGACGGGGCGAGTCAGGTATCGTCATCGAAGAAGGGGTGACGGTTAGGGAAGGGCAGTCGATTATCAAATTGCCGGATCCAGACAACATGCAGGTGACGACGAAAGTCAACGACTCCAAAATAAATGCAGTCACGGATGGGCAAGCGGCAACAGTTCGCTTGGACACCGCGCCGGAAGTTCCCATCAAAGGGATCGTTCGCAAGGTCGCCAATTTCCCACTTCCACGACGTTGGTCGCAAGCGCCCATCGAATACGAGATATATGTTGACATCGTGGAAAAGAATCCCATGGTGCGTTCCGGCTTGCGAGCCAAGGTGGAAGTTTTTATCGAGCAATTAGATGACGTCATTCAGGTACCGGTTTCCTGTCTTGTAGAACGCAACGGTCAATTTAACGTTGTGATAAAGGATGGCGACCAACCACTTTTGCGAGCCGTCGAGATTGGCCCCAACAATGAGAGCATGGTGATTATTAAAAGTGGGCTCGATGAGGGGGAGATGGTGCTGGTTGACCCGGACCGGTTTCGAACCGCACAACCGGAAACGGAAATGGGTGAGGATACCTAACTCGGTAACGCGTGGCCGAACCCTTAGGGCTTCCGAGTCGCGGGCCAAACGCGAAATTGTTGACACTTTGCAACCTCATATGACCGCTGTTTTTTTATGCAATTGCTTCGCCCGACGATTTGGAAAGCCGGCATTAAAAGTCTGGCGTTACACCCCATGCGATCGCTGCTGACGATCTTGGGGATCTTTATCGGCATTGCCAGCGTGGTCTGGCTTTTGGCAATTGGGGAAGGTATCAGCGATCGTGTGCAAAGGCAGATTGAGGAACTTGGCACGAACAACATCATTCTGAAAAGTGTGAAACCGGTTGCTAACGGTAAGCTGGATCAAAATTGGATCGCGATCTACGGGATTACCCGAAAAGATTACAAAGTGCTTTCCGATTCGTTGACCTCCATTACCGCTGCTCTGCGGATCCGAGATGCACGCCGGGAATTGTATTACGGCATGCATGATTTAAGTGTGCATCTGGTCGGTTGCACTCCTGGCTACGACGAAGTCATGAAATTGGAGATCGACGAAGGGCGTTTTCTAGAGCAAGTCGATGTGATTTCCAAGGATAACGTTTGCGTTTTATCGCACGAGCTCGCCAATAAGCTTTTTCCAATCCACAGCGGAATCGGCAGAATTGTCCGCGTCCGTGATACTCCGTATCGAGTCGTCGGAGTGATGGAAAGCCGCGGCGTGATGGCCGCCGTCGGTGGTTCGCTGGAATCCCAGGATTTCACCGACGATATTTACATCCCAATCACCGCGTTTTGGCAACGTATTGGTGATTGGACCATGGAGCGGAGTGCGGGGGCACGGATCAACGAACAGGTGGAAATCTCTCAGATCACTTTCCGAGTGTCAGAGATGGGGGAAGTGCTGCCAACCTCGAAAGCGATCCAATCGATTATGGAAAAACGCCACCCCGATGGTGATTTTGCAGTCGTGACGCCTCTCGAACTTTTGGAGCAAGCTCGCAATACGCGTTTAATGTTCATGGCCTTTATGGGGCTGATCGCGGCTATTTCGCTGGTCGTGGGTGGCATCGGGATTATGAATATCATGTTGGCAACGGTCACCGAGCGAACCCGAGAAATTGGGATTCGCCGCGCTCTCGGAGCGAATCGCCGAGATATTACGCGGCAATTTCTGGTGGAAACCGTTGTGTTATCGGTCGTCGGGGGACTGACTGGCATCGCAGGCGGGCTGTTGTGCCCTTTCATCGTCAGCAAGACTCGTGATGTTACGGTCGTCTGGTTTCCGGGCTTGATCGAACAACTTCCCGAGACGGTTCGCGATATTACGCCCATTATCGTGCCCCTTTCGATCCCCCTCGCATTTGGAATTGCTGTCTTGGTGGGTATCATATTTGGCATCTATCCCGCCATCCGTGCTGCGAAGTTGGATCCGATTCAAGCGTTGAGGAACGAGTGATCCCGGGACCGTGTACTCGCGCTGCAAAGTATTATTGGCAAGCGATGCCGGTGCGAAACAGCGAACATAGAAACGACCGAGGTCGGGGCCACGCTGGAGAAACCTTCGTGGGAAATGATCCAAGATGTTTTTTTTGACGAATGAGAAATGAATCAACCTTCATCGGATTCGCTGATCGACCAAATTCGACAACTTGGTCCATGGCATCACAATATTCGCTTAACCGAAAGTGTTGAAATTAATGATGCTTACGATGAGCAGGAACGGCAACGCGTCAACAACGACAACATCAGCTTGATCAACAGTAAATCGCTGTTCGATCAAAAGGCAAAGCTTATCTACCCGGATGGCCTGCAGGGTAAAACGTTTCTGGATTGTGCGTGCAATGGCGGCGGTTATTGTTTTTGGGCCGCCGAAATGGGGGCGGAATCGGTATTCGGGTTTGATGTTCGTGAGCATTGGGTTCGTCAGGCACGATTCGTACAAACCCAGCGCAAGGTTGCTCGCGTTGATAATATCCAATTTGAAACGTGTGATTTAATGAAATTACCGGAACGCAATCTCGCTCCCGCCGATTTCACATTATTCAAGGGCATCTTTTACCATTTAGCCGACCCGATCTTGGGTCTCAAAATCGCGGCCGATTTAACCCGTGAAGTGATCTGGTTAAATACCGCGAGGTGTTTTATCGACAACGCGGAGTCGCTGTATTGCACTTTTGAGCAACCCGAAAACCTGATGTCCGGCGTTCATGCGCTGGCTTGGACGCCGAGTGGTCCATCGGTCATTGGAAAGCTGCTCTATTGGCTGGGCTTTCAGGACATACGGCATGTGTTTTCAAGGCAATATAAAGACCGACCCAAATATGGCCGCATGGAAATTATTGCTGCCCGTAAACCGGGTTTCTTGGATCGTTTGGCAGAAGCAGAAAATGCCGAAAAGGTCGACATTGGTGCCCATCGTCATTCCCAGCAAGCGACGTCAGACGTCAAATCGCTTTTTTAGTGTGATCAGCAAGTTTGGGTGGTCAGCAGCAGGGCCGGGACCGATAACCACGTTTGCCACGATGGTGCCTGTGCCCAAGCAAGTAAGCGTCACAGCGTGGCAGGCGGGCTTAAGAGTTTAGTTCCGGGGGCGGCTGATTGGCGGAACCAAAATCGGCGTCGATTCCAAGGTGGGTACGTAACTTTTCAAACTGCGACCGGAAATCCTCACTGGAAGTGTGAACGTGATCGGCTTCGGTAATGAACTTGATCTGTTCGTCACAGCGAATCTGGTTGCGTTCCAACAAGAACTCAAAAGGTTCTAGCGGACTGCCGTACATGATCAGCAGTTTGTGTTCATCAAATTGCACTTCCTGGGGTGTCTGCGGGTTCAGCACGGCAATGCCGGTGCAACCATCGTTGAGAATTAGGTCTTCATAATCCAACAGAGTGCTGATCAATACCGGGGTGTCGATTTGTTCTCGGTAGAAATCGACATGGCCGCTGGTTTTGTGACTGTGACTGCTCTCTAACACGACGTCGACGCTGGGGCCTAATTTCTGGATGAGTTCGATAAACAACGGAAAGAGAATTTCCCGCGTGGCTGCGGCCATGACTACGGGTACGGAACCGCCGGATTCTTCATCGCGGTACTGTTCGTGGCGATACCCTTGCGTCGGTTGAATTTTCAAATCCATAGAAGGTCGCACGGCGTCGGTAAGCTGAAAGTTACCGTACGTGTCTATACCCAGATGGGATTGCATCTCAGCATCGTGGGCTTGGGCAAAACTATTGGAGCAGTTTTGAAATGCGGGCGCTTGCTGGAATACGTTTTGGAAAAATTCCTGCAAAAATCTCATGGCTGTGGGTCCATAAAAATGTTCGACTTGAATCGGTGTATGTGCCTCTTACTCGTGATGAGCAGGTGGGCGACGGTGGTCAACAAAATCTAGGTTACAGATAACTCAATAGGGCAATTTTTAGCCGGATATCTGAAGCCGTTCTGAGCGGGGTGATTTGCCGTCAAAATCCTCATAAAAGGAGTGTATTGATGACAATGCGAAACGCAGGTGTGTATCTAGAGGCGGACGAACATTCGATTTTGGGAGATTCTAAGACTAGGATGCGGGCTTCTGATTTCCAAACTTATGAGCGGAGTGCCCTATGAGTCATGACGAGTTTCTCTCTTTTGACTCTACCGAACTTTCCCAAGAGCCGGTGGTACAGCCCACGTTGGTGACCGATAGGTTGATCATTCGGCCCTTCGTGGAGGCAGATGCTGAGCAAGTGCAAAGCTTGTTGCAATGCCGGGAAATCGCAGCTAACACGATCAGCATCGAGCATCCTTATCCTGCCGGTGCGGCCAAAATATGGATCAGTACTCATGAAAAAAAATGGCAAGGCAGCGAGGCTGCGGTATTTGCTATTTGCGAAAAGGACCATTCGCATTTCCCGATTGGTGCGATTGGCTTGGAGATTAATGCCAAAGACGAAAACGCTGAACTAGGTTACTGGATCGGCGAATCCTGGTGGGGCAGGGGGTACTGCACGGAAGCCGCTCGGACCATGGTGGATTTCGGGTTTTCAACTCTCGGGTTAAAAAAAATTCACGCACACTTCATGGCTAAAAATCCGGCTTCTGGTCGCGTTTTGCAAAAAATTGGCATGGTAAAAGAAGGCTTTATGAAAAGTCACATAAAAAAATGGGGCATCTTTGAGGACGTTGTCTTTTTTGGGACGGTAAGGGGTTAAAGAGCGGTCCTTTCAGCCAGAGCGGCTGAAAAGATTGAAAAACACAGCTCGACTTGCGGGAAATAATTGCCGTTTTTTTGGTTTTCGCTAAGATTACGACAAGATCCCCCCGCGAGCCGCGAATAGTCCATCACACCCAATTTCACCCCTTCTGAGCTAAACGAGGCTGGCAATATGAGCGGCAATGGCGATCGTCAAGGAACGCAAGTTACTTTTTTGGATCAAACAGGTGCCAAATCGGTTGAGGCGGTCGTTGCAGATACCGTAACTGTGCAAAGAATTTTGCCAAATATTATTACCAAAATGAACTTACCAGTGGTCGGGCCGGATGGTCAGCCCATGAGTTACAGTTTGGATCATAAAGAGGGCGGGAAACGTTTGCGGGAAGACCAAACACTCGTTCAAGGTAGTGTGGAAGATGGTGACCACTTGATCGTCTACCCCGAAATCGTTGCTGGATAACCCGGATTATCCAAGGCTTTAGATAACGACTATGAGAAAATCTCCCCGTACCCGTCGACTGGAAGCGGACTTTCGCTTGATCCAGCAGCTGAGTGCCGAAAGCTCGATCCTAGATTTTGAATGCTCAGGCGAATTACCTGAGCTGTATCGGTTTTTTTTTCATGGCCCGGGCACTTACCGAACTCCCCGGAACACGGTAGCCATTCACAACGAACATGAAATTGTGGTGGAATTGGCTGCCGCCTATCCCCGATTGATGCCCGGTATTTCTTGGCAGACGCCCGTGTTTCATCCCAATATTTCGACCGGTGGGGTCGTCTGTTTGGGCGGCTATGGAACCAACTGGGTACCCAGTCTGCAACTCGATGAACTGTGTGTGATGCTGTGGGACATGATTCGCTACCGGAATTACGACGTGGAAAGCCCATACAACCGAGAGGCTGCTTTGTGGGCTAAGGAGCAACGAGATTTCCACTTACCATTGGACGGCCGATCGCTACGTAATCGAGTAAGTCATCAGGAGGAAGAGGTCGTGACGGCTAAATTGGCTGGCAAAAATGTCCCTCCGGTTATTATGGAAGTGGATTTCATTGGTGACGTCCAACACGATGGCAAGTTGTTGAAATCGCAAAAGTCGGTCCGTGACGATCGTGCGGAAGATATTCTGTTCTTGGATTAAGCGGCTACCAAGGTGCTTCGCACCAGGGCGATTCACCCAACTGGTTCTGGTTAGGAAGCTGTTGATAACGCCGGTGGTTGGGTAGGTGACATTCCCGGCAAAAGAAATGGTGGTTCGGCATGCGGGCACACCAAGAGAATTAAAAGGACCACGAGGAAACGGCAAAAAAAGCATTCGCACATGGAATTACTCGCGCAAAAACCTGATGAATAAGACACAAGTGCATATTGATGACGAGGATCGTTACTCCCGATTGAAGTTGATCGGTTGGTGGGATCAACAGCGTCTTCGCGATGCGAAAATCATGGTCGTTGGCGCCGGTGCCTTGGGCAACGAAGTACTCAAGAACTTGGCTCTGATTGGTATCGGACACGTCCGCTTAATTGATTTTGATGTGATCGAGAATTCCAATTTATCGAGGAGTGTGCTGTTTCGAGCCCATGATGCCGGCAAACGCAAGGCGGAGGTCGCCAGTATCGCTGCTCGCGAGCTTAATCCTGATGTAGAGGTCGAGGCCGTTTGCGGGAATGTGCTCACGGATATTGGTCTGGGAAGTGTGCGAGAGATGGATCTCGTGATCGGCTGTCTCGATAACCGTGAGGCTCGTTTGTGGGTTAATCGAATGTGCTGGAAGGTGGGCACGCCTTGGATTGATGGTGGGATTCAAGAGATCAACGGAGTTGCCAAAGTATTCATGCCGCCCGATGGTGCCTGCTACGAGTGTGCTATGACGGAGCGGGATTACCAGTTGATTCAGCTGCGGTACAGCTGTCCGCTGTTGAGACGCGAGGATCTGCAGCAAGGGAAAGTACCCACGGCGCCCACAATCGCATCCATCATTGCTGGTATGCAAGTTCAAGAGGCATTGAAACTGTTGCATGAATTGCCAACCGATGTAGGATCCGCTTTGGTGTTCAATGGCGCAGCCAATCAGTTTTATAAATCGAAATTTCCGTATCGCGAAGATTGCCTCAGTCACGAAACTTACGAGCCAATTATCTCCAGTCCGCTTACTTGCGAAAATACGTTGTTAGAAGTGGATACTTGGTTGCAGGCGCAGATGGGCGTCGGGGCAGAGCGACTGCTTCTCGATCGCGATTTTGTTACGACGGTGGAGTGCCCCGTCTGCCAAACCGAGGTGGATGTCAATCAACCCTTGCCAGCGGTAAGCACGGCGAATGCTGTGTGCTCGACTTGCCAAGACCCGATGGTCCCGAGGATGCTGCACGTGGTTGATATGGATAGCCCTCTGGCGGAGCGGAAGCTCAGCGAGTTAGGGGTTCCTGATCACGATGTCATTCAATTGGCCCGTGACGAAAAAACAACGTTTGTGGAACTTGTAAAAACGCCTTAAGCCAATTCCTTTCCCCGATCCCGCACGGTCCTCAATGGATGACATTGAATTTGGACAAGTTGAATTTCGAGAGCCAGAGTCGCACTTGCGCCCTGATCGTAACCGAAATTATGCGACGGTAGCCTGCGGTACCATTGCTCCGGATCAGTTACCGATCTTTGTCGACATGGATGTGATGCGAGACATGGAAGGTCACGCACGGACCAATACTCAGGTGGAATTGGGAGGAGTGTTGCTGGGGGGGAAGTTCGTCGATCAGGATGGCCAGCCCTTTGTAATGGTCAAAGAAGCGCTGCGGGCAGAGCACTACGAGGCGACCCGCGGCAGCTTCAAGTTTACACACGAAACCTGGGAACAGATAGCGCGTGAACGCGAACAGTTTCCGGAGGATTTGCATCTCGTGGGGTGGTATCACACGCACCCCAATTGGGGCGTGTTTCTATCCGGCATGGATACATTTATTTGTGATCATTTTTTTAACGATGATCTCGATGTGGACTTGGTGATCGACCCCTGCCAGGGGGATCGCGGCTGGTTTTTCTGGGACCAATCCAGCGGTACCCGCCAGAAATCACGTCTCAATGCATTTTATCTTTACGCTAATCGATATCGACGGTCGGAGCTGTTGCTTTTTGCAAAAGCGTTATCCGGGGTCGACCCAACCTATTATGACCCGCGCTACGAAAACCCAATGGGAGAAACGGCCATGCAGCCCGTAGTCAATATTCATGATCAGAAATCCCCTATTCTGCAATTAGCGGTTTTGGGAATGCTCACCATACAGGTACTTGGCTTGGGTTTAATCGCGTGGCGAGCACTTGGGCCTCAAGCGTCCTCCGAGTCATTGGCGCAGCAACAAGGCATCGAAGTCTATCAGCAACAAGGCATCGAAGTCTATCAAGAAGTCCTTGAAGGAATGTTGCCGGAGACGCTCGATCGTAAGAAAGTGGTGGAACAGCTGGAGCTTCTGACCGCTACTAAACGGGACCTGAGTATCAACCTCGCTGGACGGGCAGCCTTGATCAATCAGCTGGAAGAGGAAAATCGTAAACTGTCGCTGGACTTAAATAAAGAAAATAGTCGTGCGCAGAAGTTGTCGGACGAATTGGCGGAGTTAAAAGGAGGGCTGAAGGAGGCCGAAGAGAAATTAGAAACGCTGGAAAAATCGAGCGGTGGTTCGAAAGGGGGGTGGTTACCCGATCTGGGAAACTGGCCAGTTCTGATGGGTGTGGGATTGGTTGGGATAGCTTTGGGGTGGTCGAGTAGCGTGTTGTGGAAGCGGCGGCGTAAACGAGGGTATGCTTCCCATCGACATAGGGAAATCGCAAAGCAAGTTCCGGATACGATTGAGGAGAAGCAAGCAGAGTGGACGATCCAAAATGAGGATTTGGATAACGGCGATTGATATTAGCTGAGTTCAATCTAGGAGAACTGCCGGGATGAAGCCCGAAAAGAAAGTCTCCGGAAACAAAATGCGGTACGGATTCTTGGCAAGCTTGCCAAGAGTAGGGGCCAGGTCAATTGATTATTAGTGGGCGACGAAAAAAGCAATGACGGCACTTCCCATATTACTATTGCTGATCTTCGGAGCCGTGCTGCTATTGAACACTCTAGGCATGCTGCAGAGTCGTGGAGGCTGGTCGCTTGCATTCAGTGAAATTGCAAAACGATATGGCGGTTGGTTCCGAGCCGCTGGTGTGGCCAACAATCCGGCTGCCGCATTTCGTTACAAAGGATTTGAAGCACGCTTGATCTGTCGAGTGATGCGTCGCAGAGGGTATCGACGGGTTACGGAGTTTCGCATTGAAACACCGGTCGGTAAGACCAAGTTTGAAATTTTGCCGGTGGGGGAGCAGCCGCGCAGTCGTAAGGTCAAGCATTCTCCTCGCTTGCTCACCGGTGACACGCATTTTGACGATAATTTTCAGATCTTCGCAGGGTATCATCAAAATGAAGAAGTCAAAAAGCAAATTACCGCAGCGGTTCGCTGGCAGATCGTCCAATTGAAAGGACTGTCGGGCGGAACCGCCGTGACGGTTGCCACGGAAAAGGGAAAGTTGGTCATAACCAAGGATAAATTTCTCAAAAACCGCCAAGTCTTAGATGATTTTGTGCGTTATGGTCTCGAGCTTTTCGATCAATTAGAGCTCAACAATAGCGACGGGATTGAGTTCCATGAGGCGGGGGTGACGGCCACGCTCGGTGAATTGAGGTGCCCGATTTGCAGCAGTGATATCGAAGGCAAGATGGTGCTCTGCGTACGCTGCAAAACTCCACACTGCCACGACTGTTGGCAATATAACGGCAAGTGTGGCATGTATGCCTGCAATGAGGTCCGCAAGACGCATGTTAGTGGCAAGTAATGCGTGCGATTTCATCGCTTCATCAATCACAGGGTAGCTAACTCAGAGCACTCTTCTTTTTCCAGAACGCAGCGACAGTTTCTAGTAACGGATCGATGCTTTTGAGCTGGATTTCATGAGGTGGGCTCCAGTCAAACCACTGGTATCCGATGTGCTCTGTGAGTTCGATTTCCGGGTTGGAGTGTGCATCGGGTAAGGTGCCCAGAAAAACAACCAACTCTTTGAGCACAGGCTTTTTGCCATAGCGTTTTTTTTGAACTTGATAAAAATGGCTGTAGCGAAATTCAGGGTCGAGATCGATTTGCTCTGCCGATAAACCGGTCTCTTCTTGTAACTCGCGTAACGCCGTTTCCAATTCCGATTCGCCGGGGTCGACGTGACCCTTTGGGAGGTCCCAACGATTGGCGTGTTCCATCAATAGGAACGAGAGTTGAGGCTGGCGGCGAAAAACTAATACGCCACAGGATTTCACAACAGGCTCTGTTTGATTTTGTGGCATTTGTTCGCGAAACTCCGTAACGACACATTAAGGGCAGACCCACAGTATTTCAGCAATGCAACTTGGTGAAAAGACGAGCAACTCGGAAAATTAACAGTGACGCTATCGTGTTGAGGGGATGCCAGGTGTGGGCTCGAGCAAAAGATATTCGATAGAAACGCTGCGATGCACTATTTCATTAAATCAATTTTGAGACGGCGATGAAAATTTACACCGGCTATGGCGACGAAGGGTTTACCCAATTGTTGGGGGGGCAACGGGTCCGCAAAAACGATATGCGAGTTGCAATGTGCGGCACTTTGGACGAGTTGAATGCGGTGATGGGGGCCGTTGCGAGTCGTCAAGCTGCCACGTGCCTTGTTGTCAAAATCAACCAGGTCCAAAGCGATCTCTTTAAATTTGGCTGCGGAGTAGCCGCACTCGGTGCGGATACGAAGATGGATCTGCCGGCCATCGGTGCTCAAGACAGCCTACGGTTGGAAGCTGAAATCGATGAAATGGAATCCTGCCTAGAGCCACTTACTAATTTTTTATTACCGGGTGGCTGCGAAGCTGCCGCGACCATGCATCAGGCTCGGGCCATCTGTCGGCGGTGTGAGCGTTTGTTTACTGAGGTCACCGATCTTTATCCGGACCTTGACCCAGCGGCATGCCTGAAATATTTGAATCGCTTAGGCGATTGGTGCTTTGTGGCGGCCCGTTTCATTAATCGCGAAATGGGTGTCTCGGAACCCATTTGGAGCGGGCAAACCAACGCCTAGGTGAGGCTCGCATCCTTGCTGTCCTATTGAGCGGTTTGGGAGTTTCGCTTCAATAGCACTAAAAAGCCCCTTATCGACAAATTGTGGCTCGCGGTCTTGTCTTATCAGGAAGCTTTTTGGGTTGGGCGGACGTTTATTTATTTTCCGGGTTCGAACGTGTAAACTTGCATAAGATTGAGATAGGAACCGCAGAAAAACGCCGGAATTGGTGAACGCCGAGTTTGGTTGGTTATGGGGCACTCATCAGTTACGCGGCATGCATTTGCCGCTCTGCCGCACTGATAGGGAGCCACACTCGGTGAATAGTGAAAATGTCTCAGGGCATGGGAATTAGGCGGTTACCGCCGCGGCAAAGGGAATTTAGGGAGTCATTGAATGAAAAAAATCGAAGCCATTATCCGCCACTTTAAGCTCGAGGATATCAAGAATGGTCTGAATGATATCGGTGTGGCGGGCATGACGGTCACCGAGGTCAAAGGCTTTGGGCGGCAAAAAGGTCATACCGAGATGTACCGGGGAACTGAATATGCGATTGATTTCGTACCCAAAGTGAAAATTGAAGTCGTTTGTTCGGAGGGTGCTCTGCAGACCATTATCGATACGATTGTGAGTAAGGCTCAAACGGGCCAAATGGGTGATGGCAAGATTTTCGTTAGCGAGTTAGCAGAAGCTATTCGCATTCGCACGGGCGAAAAAGGTGCCGATGCCGTTTGATTTCGACAAAGCGATAAGAATCGATCGATAATATGGCAACCAGTTCCGGCATTGGCGAGCACATTGCAAAAGCCAAGCGATGGCATCAACAGGGACTCGCCCAGCTGCGGGCCTTGCACGACGAAGGCGCACCGGGACGACGTGTCGTCAATGGCATGAGCGACTTGGTGGATAACATTATTCGCCTGCTATACTCCCAGGTTCTCAAGGAGATGGGTCCGGCTGGGGACGAGATCAATTCTCGCGTGGCGTTAGTCTTCCACGGGGGTTGCGGCCGGCGGGAATTCGCACCGTACTCCGATATCGATTTTATGGCGATTTATCGTGGGCAGATGGATGCCACGATTGAGGAGTTTGCTCGCAAGCTGACCCAGTCTATTTTCGACACGGGATTTCAGTTGGGGTTCAGCATCCGCACGCCTCGTCAGGCCTGTTCGATGGCTTTGGAAGACCCTGCGATTTTCTCTTCCTTAACGGAATCTCGGATCATCGGTGGCAGCACAGATCTCTATGCCAATTACATGTCTCGTTTTCGCCGTATCGTGGGACGCAGGGCGACTCATATTATTCGGGCGATCGTTGCGGCACGCGACGCTGAGAGTCAAAGGTTTGGAGAGACGGTTTATTTGCTCCGCCCCAATGTGAAAAAAACTCGCGGCGGTTTAAGGGACGTTCACCTTGTGCGTTGGTTGGGATTTGTACGGTTTGGAGAAACCGATATTGATCAGTTGTGTCGCAAGGGCGCAATACCTCAGATTGACGCATTACGATTACAAAAAGCAAATGAGTTCCTGCTGCGTTTGCGGAACGAATTGCATTTTCACGCCGGTCGTGCCAGCGACATGTTAGGCAAAAACGAACAGGTGAGGATCGCTGAGAAATGGGGTTACGAAGGCGATGAAGTAGCCCTGCCCGTCGAAAAATTGATGCGTGATTATTTTACTTTTACGAGTGAGATTCGTTATTGCAGTGATCACTTTGTAGAGCTCTCGCAGCAACGGCGAACTTTTACCAATGTCTTTGAACCGTTGATGACACGTCCCATCGATGATGTGTTTTGCATGAGCCCTTTTCAGATTGGAATTCAACCCGAAAAGATTGAAGGTCTGAAGACGGATTTGACCACGGTGCTAAAGCTCATGCGGCTTTCCATTATCCATTCGCGAGAAATAGACTACGAGACTTGGGAAGCCATTCGTACCGCCATGATTGAGTCCCGCGAAATTGGTTTTACAGCGGAGACAGGCGGCCATTTTATGGCGCTTTTGAGAAGCCCTGAAAAACTTGGCTTCATGTTGCGGAAGTTAGCTGAATTGAGAGCCTTGGAACGTATCATCCCAGCTTTTGGGCATGCCCGAAATCTCATGCAGTTCAATGAATACCACCAGTTCACGGTCGATGAACATTCGATCTTGGCAGTCGAGTGTGCCACTGAATTTGCCGATGATCGTGGCCCTCTGGGTAATGCTTATCGCTCGTTACGAGATAAAAGCGTGCTGCACTTGGCCCTGTTGATTCATGATTTGGGTAAAGGGTTTACGGAGGATCATTGTGAAGTGGGGCGACGCTTGGCGGTCGAGATTTGCCCGCGTTTGCAGGTGGCCGAAGATGATGCGGAAACAATCAAGTTTCTCGTTCACAATCATTTGATGATGAGTCACGTTGCGTTTCAACGCGACATCAATGATCCCAACATGGTGGCGGAGTTCTCTGCAAATGTGGGGTCACCCAAAAATCTGCGACTGTTGTATTTGCTGACCTGTGCCGATATTTCCGCCGTCGGACCTGACACGCTGACTCAATGGAAATTCGACTTGCTGACGGAGCTTTTCACACGCAGTATGGCGTTTATGAAGGGGCTCCATGAAACCCGCGGCGAAGGGTTGGTACCGCCTGACCAAATTTGTATCCTGCGAGAAATGGCACCGGATGAAAAAACAGCAAACTGGCTTTTAGAACAGGTGCAGTTGTTGCCCGCGGGGTACAGCAAACGATTTTCGTTGCAGCAAATAGCGAAACATTTACTGGAACTGGCAGAGGAGACGGCGGGCTACCAACCCGTGGCCCACCTCAGCTTTGACGATGAAACCATGATGTTCGAGTTGTGTATCGGGCGTCGTGTGAAGCGTCGTTCCGGTATTTACTATCGCATTGCCGGCATGCTTGCCAGCGAAGGCTTGGTGATTCGCACGGCCGATATTAAACACCTAGATGACCCCTTTGTTTGGTACTGGTTTCAGTTCGAAAACCCCAACCTTAACGAGCCCCCATCGGCAGCGATGTTGAGCCGGATTTTAGATAAGGCCAAGCACTTGGCAGAATCCAAAGAGGATAAACCGCCGGTGTTCCCGATTCACTACAAGGATGATCCGAGGTTTAGCAAAAATCTCCCGAAACCTCCCGTGAATGTGGTGATCGACAGCCATTCGGTGGAATGGGCAACGGTGATCGATGTTTATGCGTGGTCACGCGTGGGACTGCTTTACAGTATTTCCAAGTTGATTTACGAATTGAAGTTGGATGTGCGTTTCGCTCGAATAGCAGAGTATGGCATGCAAGTGATCGCGGTGTTCTATGTCACGGACGGGCAGGGTGAAAAAATTCTCGACGCTCGTCGTTTAGTGGAGGTGCGTCGTAAACTATTAAATGATACCTCCCTTTATCTAGAGAGTACGCCTTGAGCGAATTTCCTTTTGAACCTCCGACAAAAAAACGTCAAGGCGCAAATCGCCTTGCCATTTTGGCGTTGGTATTAATAGTGCTCGTGCCGATCGTTTATTTCAGCGTATTTGCGGAAGGGGATCGATGGCGGGCAGCTCAGGCGATGGAGGCATGGCTGGATGGTGAGCAAAAAGCGTCTATCGAGACACTGACAGAAATAACGAATCGCCTGCCCAATGAACACCGTTTGAAATTGGTGCTGGGAGAGTGGTTGCTGGAGGATTACCAAGCTGAAAAAGCGCTTGAGTTGGCACGTAGCA
The DNA here is from genome assembly GCA_024232675.1 of Planctomycetaceae bacterium. GTDB lineage: Bacteria > Planctomycetota > Planctomycetia > Pirellulales > Pirellulaceae > CAJQPP01. Next base: position 8,932 of record JAAEPL010000191.1, on the reverse strand, counting down.
TTCCCGAACAATTTCAGGATCAAAGATTTCAAACGTTGTTGCAGAATTGTCTCATGGCGTTGGGCGAGTATGACGAAGCTCTCGACGCATACCGGGCCGCGAATCCGGCGAATGAGTCACGCAACTACCAAGAAGAGCTGTTTCATAAGAATGCGCTTGCTTATTTTCAATCGCTAGCCGGGAGCGAATTACCGCTGGCGTTGAAAAACAGTAATCATGTGCTGGGTGAAATTTCTTTCTTTTGGAATCAAGAGCAAGCACTGCCCCTATCCGTTCATGTGCAGGGTCTATTCTGTACAGCCCTAATTTATTACGAACAAATTAAACGCTCCCAAGGAGATACCGAAAAGCAGCAAATGTACGCTGACAAAGCGATTGTGATCTTGTCGGGTGCGATTGCTCATCTCACGGAAGAAGTCGCGAGTTGGAAACAGGATTTACCGGCAGAAGCGACACCGACTTCCGAGGTCGAAACACCCTCCACTGATGCCCCCAAAACCCTTTCGCAAGACTCCGCCGACGCGGAGGAGTCCGTGGAAGAGCCTGAACTAGCGTCTCAGCGGAAAGAGCTTACTCAATCGCTGGAGGTACTGCTCACGCTGCGGGCGTTGATTTATCAGGCAATGCAGCAAGAAGAACTCTCCTTTGCCGACCGGCGACAGATCCTCGAACTAGGAGGCGATCCGGAGACGTTAGCTGGCACCTTACCTAGCTTTGAAGAGTGCATCTTCCAATTGGAGTTAGTCGCGATGGTATTGGATACACGCGGCTGCGTGAATTACGGACTGAATGAGATACCCGCAGCACTATCTGACTTGAATGTAGCGGTTATGGGGCAGGAGGCGTTGGTCGATGTCGCGTTTTTGACGCCCCGTAATGGCCGGGAAACGTCACTGGATCCGCGGCAGCAGTATGAAGAGTTTGTGCGTGCTCGCCAACGGACTTTGGCTGCCCTGCTGTTCCACCGCAGTTGGGTCTGGCGAGCGGCCGGGAAGAGTGCAGAGGCCACGGAAGATCTCGCGAAAATACGCCAGCTTGGCTACGTACCGGGCAATTATCTCTTTTAAAGAGGCTCACACCGACCATCGCGCATTCACACCACGAGGGCAGGGCAGGGCGGGGCAGCGCGACCTCGTAGAGAAACGGCCATTCCTGGCAGGCGTAAAAGTTCCCCACGGTGGTCGCTCAATGTGGTTTCGCGAAATCGCAGGGCCAAATCTGGAGTAATCGGAGACCTTAGTGGGAAACTGACGTCGATTTGCTTTTTACGGAGCCTGATGCCCCCTTCATGGCCCTTGAGATGCCGTTTGACCGGGTACCGGTGCTTTGCCGTTGTAAATCGGGGCGTATTCGTTCCTTCTCGGCGACCCTAGCTGTTTTTCGGCACTGGTCCATTCTCGCCATCGGCAATCTTTGCCGCAGGGTTAAGCGACTGTTTTAGTTAGCGTAACAAACAGACCTGCGATGAGAGGATGCACGGTCCGTGACCTTGACCTGATCGCTGTGAGCGTCCGAGGGGGGGAGAGCGACAGAAAGCATGTCTGCCAAACAAAAAAAGAAGCGACGCTGACGGGACTCGAACCCGCAACCACCGGATCGACAGTCCGGTACTCTAACCAATTGAGCTACAGCGCCAATGATTCTTCTGCTGTTGTTTCCAACGGCAGAGTGCCCAGTTTATGGACGAGGCCCCTTCTGGGCAAGACGTCAAACGGTTTGTTTTTTTACCGCGGGCAAAATTGAACCATATTTGAAGAATTTCATCGACGTATTTGAGTATCGTCCCCAGTTTCCCAAAAATTAAGCAAAGAATCCGCCCGAACGAATTATTTTCTGCGACTGGATTCGTCACCCAAAGGGCACAATCAGAAATACCGGTTTGGATGGGGGCCTAGATAACCGAAAAAACGTCATCCCCAGAAGTGCGAAGTGTTTTGTGGACTAACTTTCAGCAGAGGAATGGGCGTTTCGGCTTTGCATTGCCGGACCTACCCCACTTCAACCTCGCAATGCGTATAGCGGTCAACAGAATCTTTTTCCGAGCCAAGTCGTGGAATACTTCACCAAATTACTGGAAAGCATCGTGGTCGTCACGGAAAGTTTCGGTCCGCACCAGTGGGGAATCCTATCGATCATAACCATTCTGGTTGGTTACGTTTGCCTCCGTGGAACTTCGGTCCGCTAAAGTTAGCGAACACGGCACCGGAAACGAATCACGCCACCCTCGGTGGCCGGTAATGGATTCTTGATTTCCCAGCTCAGGATCAATGAGCCTTCGCCATTAGGCTCGGTAATGAATTCACCTGGTAATGTGCACTCTGCGGTGCCATCGACATAGCTGAGTCGGCCGGTCAGATTATCCATAATCGTGACATTCCCAATGGGTTCGTCTCCCAGATTATCGAAACGAATGGTGAAATCGACGTAGTCACCAGGGTGTGCCGTATCGGCGGACGCAATCTTGATCAATCGCAAGGGTGGGCAACCTTTTTCCCTCTCGATGTGAATGAGTTCACGAGGTTTTCGCACATCGTCAACCATGATGAGTTGCAGTTTGCCGTCGGTTGATTGAGCCGAGACATCGCTGGCCCAAGACAACGCTTTCTGGATTCCGATGGAGAGTCGCCCTTTTTCTCGATTTTCCAAAACGCCAGTTTTCATGGCGCGGAGGTTTTCGTAGGTCTTGAATCGTCCATCAAACAACTTGATTGGCGTTACGTTTTCGACGGGGACACTGCGCGTCATATTTTCGACGCCCACGACTTGGGTCATACGTTGGTGTCGTCGCGGTTGTAGATTTTGGAGCGTGGTCGACGAAAATTCGGTGCGTTGAGACGCGGTCGTCGCGATCTCTTCATCGACGCTACCAATGAGGTTCGTGTATTGGGTACGTCCCAGGTAATCCAGTTTTCGCACTGCCGAAAATCGGGGTGCGTAAATAGCGACCCGGTTACTTTTTTCGATACACCGACAACCGTCTAATGAGTTGTAATGAGCCACGGTGTCTTCCGTGTCCAAGCCGCGAATTTCCCAACTATTCTCCAGATCCTTGATGACCACACCTAAATCACGATCACCACCGTCAATCAGGACTTCATCGGGCCAAGGCTGAGGGCGTGGGAAATTGGGTTGAGCGACGGCGTAGCCGGGCCCGCACTGGCAAGGATCTCCGTATTGCGGTGGGCACCCTGGTGCCACCCATTGCTGAGGCGCGGCGTTAGCCGGCATGGCAACTGCCCCACTCGCATTAATTGCAGGGAGTCGTGGCGGCGCGGTGGTCGTTTGATTTTCCCACTGTACCTGACGAACGTTTCCGTTGCGGCTGAGTGCGGCTTGCGGGCTTGTGGGCGACACCGGTTCTGAGTCGACCCAAATCATGGGTGGGGTGCCAAACCCGAACGCGTTGAGTTCATTCGCATCGGGAATACGTGAACCGATTCGTAGGATCACCATTGGCCGGCCGAGTTTTTCCGCCGCTCGGATAGGGTCTTGGGCGGTACCCACATCGAAAAATGGTTGATCGTCTTTGGTTCGTTGTTCGGCAATCGTGTTGCGTGGATTTTCCAGATAAACGACGCGTGTCACCAGTGCTCCCTCGGCGGCGGGGTCAAGGTCGTCCAGCTCAATATTCACGGGAATAGGAAAGAAGTTTTCCTGACCGACTGGAGGAAATAATCTGCCGATGACCTCCACGGATGGAAAGTACTCTTTGCCAGGTTGTCCGGGAATGTTGGTGATCTTCAGTCGGTAAATGTGTCCGACCATTAATCCGGCTGCTTGCTCCCGATTCTCCATCGGGCGAAAGGCGCCTTCGGAGAAGACTGCAATCTGAGAGCCTGCGGGACCTTTAAACTGGAGCGGTTGAAAATAACCGACCATTGCATGGCGAGCCAGCGTTTTACGAAATCCGATCTCTCCCGGTGGCATTTTGTAATCGTACAAGAAATGAGCAGACGCTCGCGGCGAAGTCTGGGCCATCGCATGCTCCCATCCTGGGAAACAAAGCCCGGCGAACGCGAGGGTCGCCGCCAGCAAGCGAAGCAGTCTCGATTGCAAGTTTTGGGTGATGTTGTGCATGTTCATGACTAAGTCCATGGGCTTCACTGGCAGTTCAAATGCGCACCGAGAAAGTTTCGGTCAATCAAAAACAAAAGCCGCGCCTGCAACCGAGGCAGTGTCGCGGCTTTTGTTGTTTCCAAAGAACGTCAGACTAGTTGCAGTTGTTGCAACCTCGTCCGCCGCACTGGTTACAGTTACGAATGTTGCCTTGCACCATCGTGGCGGGCGGTTGAGCATTCATATGTGGAGGCCGAATGGTTCTCTCGCGAACCAAAATCGTGTCGGCAGGTCGTGGATACGTCAAACCAGGTTGCTGTTTCACGTGCATGTTGACTTGCGGCGTAGGACCGGGAATCGCATGCGCTGTGTGGTTGTGCATCGTGTGACGTCGCAATCCGGCAGGACCGCCCATCGGAATGTGTGGTGGACCTGGCAAACCAATGTTGGTTCCCACTCGGGGCATACCGTAGTTGGGGCCATTGATGCCCGAGATGTAACCCGAAGGATCCGGAAATCCTGGTTGGTTCAGGGTAGCACCGCTGTACACCATCTCAGCAGGATTGACGCCGGGCATCTCCAAATCCTTGTTGCCGATGCGAATGATCGCCATCACACTACCGCGTCGATCGGCTTCGACAACCGGATCAACACCTGGATCCAAGCGAGTGCTGACAAGTGTATCAACACCAGCCAACGCCAATTCTTGGAACTCGGGATCGGGAACGTAGATGACTTTGGTAACGAAGTTTCCAGCCATCACTTGGTCGAAATCTTCGTCGGTGAACTGGATCGGAATCGCTGAGTGGCTCAGGTACGATACCGTGCGACGTGTGATCGTAGCCAACTCGATAGTCGGGTACAGCTCAACGCCTTCGCGACCAGAAATGTTGGTCAGCTTGACGCGGTAGATTCCGCCAGCACCAAAGTTCTGACGCCCGGGCACGATCAGTGGGGCAGAATCATACTGGCCGACGTTGGTAACGTCCCAGTTAATCTGCATGGCTCCAGGCTTGTCAAACAAAACCTGAACTGTGGATGGCACTCCCATACCGTACGGAGCACCGGCCATCATTCCGTCCATTGGGCCGGGGCCGATAGGTGGTACTCGCATGGATAGCACACCGGGGCCGGGGCCCCCAACGCCTGGGCCGGGTTCGGCCAGCATTTGTGCCGGTGGAAGATTGTGGCTTACAGGCAAGCCGGAGCGGATTTGAGGTACCTGGCAACCGACCAGCGCCGCGACCGCCAGCAGCATCAAAGCCCTGGATAGTTTCAAATACATTGGTTTCCCCCTTGGATGTTTCTTTGTCTGTTTGCTCGTGACGAGCTCTCCAGACATTCGCGGCCTTCTTCGGTTTGTTTCAGGCGTCGCATCGAGTGTCGTAAGGCGACAAAATGCCCACGACGGGTCTTGGCTCGTACATTTGTGAAAAACAAAAGAAGTCAGGCTTTGTCTTGGAATGCGGTAAAAAGCATTTCAAATGACGTAGACGTCGTTCTCGGGTCCTCCTAAAATGCCGCGCCGTGGATCAACAATTCCCTTCGTTGATTCGGCACGCCTCTAGGAACTGTGGAATCGCTCGTCGCGTGAATTCCGTTTCACTTACCGAGCGCACGGGTCTAACCGCCAGTCCCTAGTTGTATGTATGTTCGGCCTGCTACAACGAGTTTCTTTGGAAAATTCCATACGACCCGAACATGAAAACGGAAATAACACTGGTAGTGGCAGTGCTGGCATCCGGATTCGCTGCCATCTTTATGTTGGCACAATCGGAAACGCTTGCTTTTCAGCCCGCAAACTTTCTCCAAATCACCCCGGCACCGCATGCACCGGTCGTCGCGAGAAAAGTCGCGACTCCGCAGGATGTGGAGCGCGTTGCCAAATCAAATTTTGCTAGCCCTGACTTCGATACCAACCATAACGATCTGATCAAACGAGCGGCTCACGCCCTCAACCATTCCGTCCCCCTGACGGCCCGCATACGGTACAAGATCAACCTGTTCGGAGAGTCCATTAGCGGGCCAGGGCGGTATTTGCAGAAAGGGCAGGGGACGCGTCTGACTCGCCTGCAGTTCGAATTCGGGATCGACCAATCAGCGGTCGAATTCCACCAGTTTTGCGATGGAGACAACCTCTATACGCTGTCCATTGCCGGCGACAAACAAAATCTTGAGTTTGTCGATTTGAGACAACTGGATGCTTTGCAACAGGAAGTCACTACCTCATCTCGGGTGAAGAACTGGTTGTCCGTCGGTAGCCTGACCGGATTGATGGAGCAGCTGTCAATGCATTTCGATTTTATCGAGGTCAAGGAATCAACATTGGATTCCATTCCGGTAATCGTCTGCACCGGACAATGGAAATCAGCCGCTTTGCAGCGTTTGTTGGAAGGCCAAACTTCGGCGAATGCCGCTCAAAAAGAGAAGGTGCACTGGCAGCACCTGCCGAAACATTTACCTCACCGCGTGCGGTTGACGTTGGGCGTCGATCAGAGGTTTCCCTATTTTCCTTATCGCGTCGTATTTGAGCAATTTGAAATGGTGGACGGCAGTCAAATCACGAATGAAATTGCGGTTCTCGAGCTGTTCGAAGTTAAGCAAGATCTGAATTTGAGTGACGAGATGTTTTCCATTCCGACGCTCGAATCCATGCCTGAGGATGCCACGGAGTGGTATCGGGATCGCATCAAGCAATTCACTCGCTAACTGCTCATCCGCTATGGGCTTGGCTGCCGGCCATGTGGTTTTGCAGCAGGCTTTGGTGCACCAATCGCTTGGCGACTTCGATAGCGCGAAACAGGCTAGTGGGATCTGCTTGGCCGGTGCCGGCAATCTCGAACGCCGTGCCATGGGCTACGCTAGTCCGGATAATAGGCAAGCCGAGTGTGACGTTGACGGCTTTATGCATGCCCAATAATTTAAGCGCGATATGGCCTTGGTCGTGATACATGGCGACGACCATGTCGAATTCTCCAGCGACCGCTCGGCCCATCAACGTGTCGCACGACAGGGGACCGTGGCAATCGATTCCGAGTTGGCGAGCTTGGGCAATGGCTGGCGCGATGATGCGGGTTTCTTCATCCCCAAATAAACCATTTTCACCGGCATGCGGGTTTAAGGCCGCGACTGCGATGCGCGGTGCTCGACGGAGCCCTTGGCTTTGCAAGCAAGCGTTGGCGAATTGGTGGGCCAGTTTGCATTTGCTGAGAATTTGCTCTGAAGACAACTCGTCTAGAGCCTGCCGCAAGGATTGGTGCAATGTGGTGTGCACAACGCCCGTTCCCATCTCACCCCCCACGTCCTGACCTTCGGGGATGTAAAGCATCATGGCGAACTCTTGCACGCCACAGCGTTCGGCTAAAATTTCGGTGTGGCCGGGAAACTGTTTTCCGGCCATCCGGATCGATTCTTTGTTCAACGGAGCGGTGACAATGGCGTCGATGGTACCCGTTTGAGTTGCCTTGATGGCTGCTTCGAGGTAGGCAAAGGCGGATTCCCCTGCCACAGCGCTGACTTGGCCTAGCGGGGCTGAGGCGGCTTCGGATGGGCCGCAGGGAATGACTCGCATCACGTGCTGAGATGACGGATCCGCTTCAGCGGAGAGTTCCTTGAAGCCTTCTCCTGGCCAGTCCAGAGGCTGCACGATGACGTCTTGGTCGTTCCATGAAGCGGCTCTCCGCAGGCATGCAACGTCCCCAAAAACGACGTATTGATAATGCTCGTCGGAGGTTATGCTCGACCAGCCCGCCATGAGGATTTCAGGCCCGATGCCCGCCGGATCCCCCATGGTGAACCCAATCACCGGTTTTCGATCTGACTTATTCATGTTCGAATTGTAGCGAGATGACGGAGGAAGTCTTCTGTCCTTTCCTAGAATCGATCCGAGTATTTCCCAGCAGTTGATTTTTCCAAAGGCAAGGTTCCATGAGAGGCTGTGTGCAGCGAGTTTCCCGCGCTAAAGTTGAGGTCGACAGTCAAATTGTTGGCGAGATTGGCATGGGCTTGGCCGTTTTGTTGGGGGTCGGCAAAGGGGACACCGAGGCGGATGCCAAGTATCTGGCGGAGAAAATAACCCAGCTGCGGATTTTCGCCGATGACGAGGGGAAAATGAATCGTTCACTGGTAGATGTTTCTGGCCAGTTGTTGGCGATAAGTCAATTCACGCTTTACGGGGATGTCCGCAAAGGGCGTCGTCCCAGTTTTATCCAAGCCGCCGATCCAGACATGGGGAATCGGCTGTACGAGTACTTTGTTCAGCAAGTTCGGGAGCTGGGTATTGCCGTTGCCACCGGTCAATTCCAGGCAGACATGCAGGTGGAGTTGGTTAACGAAGGTCCCGTTACGATCATTTTGGACTCGGAAAAGACGATCTAAAAAAACCATCTAATTTGCTGGTGTGTAGGGCAAACGATGGAATGCATGCTGAATCCCCACAAAGCGGTGACACTTCATCGCGAATGGTTTGAGAGGAGGTAGGCCGAGAGATTCTCCACCTAACTTGAGACTAGACCGGCACGCAATGGCGAGCCTATTGTTGTTTATTGAGCGGGGCAGAGCCCTCTGGCTTCTTCTTTTCCATGTACTCGACGAAGCCTTTCACCAAGTCCGAAATGCTCTTTCCGGGAGACATCCATTTTTCCAGCACTCGGCTATCTACAGACGGTGCCTTTTTGCGAGCAGGTTTGCCGATGGGATCAACGACACCACCCCGCCAGATGGAGTAAAAGTTGAAGCCCTCAGGATGGTAGAGGTGCTCGTCGATCTTGCCATCTCCGTCGACATCGATGAATAGCATGTCCCAAACACCGTCGTCGTCGAGATCCTCAACGAAGGTGTATTCCGCTTCGATGACCTGAGCCTCAGCAGCACCCGT
>JAAEPL010000190.1 GCA_024232675.1 Planctomycetaceae bacterium | reverse complement strand
CCTCTGACCCGTACTATGCCGAGAGCAATTCAAAGCCCGGGAAGCGGGCTCAAGCGATTTCGCCAGGATTTCGAGTGTTTCTCGATCGTTGGCTGGACAAATACAGGTCGATTTTTTTTCAAATTAACAACTCACCGTTCGCCGATCCGATTCCTTTTATCAACAACGCTGCCTTGTAAAAAACGGAATTTCTTTGCACTGCGACGTTTCGCAGAATTCAAAGCGATAGTGAATTGCGTATTCCATACGACGGTCGGCCGGTAAATAGAATTGGAAGCGTGCTGCTTTTCAAGCTCAAAAGCAGCACGCACGCTGGTCATCAGTTTTGCCCGTTCAATATTAGTCACTCCAGCAATTCTTACTCAACAATCGTGAAGCTTTGCAGGTTCGTGAGGTAACTCGCGCCTGCGGCATCAAAGTACAAGTACTGGTGATTGCTGATGGTCCCCGCTCCAGGCAGTGCGGAGGGGAGCACAAAGATAAAAAGGGAAGCGGAAACACCACTGACCGCGGGTTGTGGCAACAGCAAATAGTACAAGCCGCCGAAATCCAGGTATGCCTGGTTCCCTATACCAGGAAAATTAACCGGTAGAGTGGTACCCGGCTGCCGCGCTCCAGCCACGCCCATGGGCAATTGGGATAGGTAAGGCGCGTCGAGACTCAGCCTTTGATTAAACAGGCGGATCACCGGATATTGTGAGGCAGGCTGTCCATCGGTCGGAGTCACCCACACGTCCGCTTGTGTAAACTGCAGAAAAGTAGTCGTTCCCCGGAGGTACCCAGCAATCACTAATCCTCCTAATTCGTCAGCACCAATATCGTGCCCCCCACCCACCATTCTGTTATTACCGTGTCCTTCACAATCCATATCCCAAATCATCTCTCCGCGCTCACCGAAAGGCTCGATCTGAGTCAGCCCTTTATGAAATCCAAGTTCGCTATTAAAACCCAAACCTTGATCGACAAGGTAAACCACCGCTGAACTAAAGCTGGCAGGATTGAGTCGATAATCCAAGGTGCTTCGGTTGACGAAGACATCTAACGTGGATGACTCAACGAAGGGCAGTGAGCCTGACGCTGGAGATTTCCGACCTTGCTTGATTCTTGTGGCGGACGATTCGTAAGAATCAAAAACGTTAGATAATTTCAATCCATCGTCTCCGGCAACCAAGTCATTCAAATCGGTTCCGTCCAAGTCCAGCATATTATCGAACAAGCAGTTGGCGATAGCTGGATCGGCTTCCCCCCAAAGGATGGTGGAACCTGTTTGAGCTTGGTCCGAAATACCGATATCGTTGTCAGCTATGGTTAGATTAACCAACCGTGGACGATGCTCCACGAAATTGTTTTGGTCAGTATCATCCGGGCTGGTCATACCCCCCGTTAAAACGACAGATCTCATGAATATCCCCACCGAGTTATCAACAATAAACAAATTGGAGAACGTCGGCTTATAGCTCACGGTATTTGAATCCAGGGTGATCGCTCTTTCCGCATTTGTGATCATGAATCCATCGAAATATGTCCCTTCAAAATCACCGCTCGGCGGATTCTGAAAAGCAAAACGCAGCCCGACAGGACTCAACTCACAGTCAATAACGGTATTAAGGGCACTAGTCCCTTGAATTGAAACGCCGTCTTTCATGTTAAGAGGAAAGGTTTCAAAATTTGTCGATGGCGAATATTTCCCAGGCAATAAAACGATGACGTTTTCTGGTTGGGCCTGCATGAGCGCATGTGTGATGGTT
>JAAEPL010000189.1 GCA_024232675.1 Planctomycetaceae bacterium | reverse complement strand
TCGCCCCAACTCTCGGTATTTTTTTTCCAATGCAGGACGACAGGATACTTTGAGCAAATAGAAGGGATCTTGTCTTATTTTCGCTTGCCAATACTCATTCATCTCTCGAGCATTCGCCACAATGATGGTCGGATCACTGTTATCGAAATATTTGGCAATCCCGGCATCGCGGAGATCCTGAAGCATGCGTTTGCTATCGTATTCGACGGCGATCCCCATGGGTCGAACGTGAAATTCTGCGGTCATATCTTGAGATATTTCATTCCGGATTATCTTGCCTCGGAACCGCTTGTCGTAACGATAAACGGCTTCGCAAAGATATTCGACATGATGCACGAAGGTCACCGATAAGAAAGGGGCTCCGTAAAACAGCAGGGTGCCATTGCGTTTTAAGAGTGTCGCAAAAATTGAATTTTCCCCGAACGGGCGAACAGGGTCTTCCTTTTCCAGTGCTGGACCTGGCCCGCTACCCGCGTATGAAAAAACAGGGACAGCTGTCCTCCAATCCGCGTGCTCTTCATGAAAGTAGCGAGTCAGTGCTCCCACTTGTGATTTCGACTGGAGGACATCAAAGTGACCGCGGGCAGTAAAATCGTAATTGAAGGTTGGCATCCAAATGGGGCGGCCGTCTGCCACTGACTTCAAAACCTGACAATGATCATCCAGCCACTGCCGCTTACCGCGATATTTCGGGACGAATCGTGATGCCTTCAGAACATCCGAATGGATCATCAAAGGCCCTTCGTCACATGCATCAAGCATTTTTCGCAGTGTTTCGATAGGGTCCATACCAAACTCCGTTTTGGGGCCAAGCGCTCGCGCAACTATATCCGTTCAGCGTAATTGACGACGTCATTTTTGGTAAAGATCAGATTCTTGGGAGGGACTTTGCCCATGTTTCTTCGGGCTTTAGGCCAGTTTTTCGATAGAACGCAAAGGGAACTGAATGCCAGTCTGCGAGTCGCCCGCTTTTGATTCGATCGGTAGCTTCTGGTTTGCCAAACCGCCCTGTCTTCCACAGGAACGAATCCTGCGTTCGATACGCGAATAGGTAATCCCAAAGATAACCCCAACGAATTTCAGCAAAGCATTGCCCTTTCCCGACAGAAATGCCAAGGACGCTGGTTCGGCGCAAGCACGCCTCTATCATCATTGCGGTGACGCGAACCCTCGGAAGAAGTAACCAAGCAGGTGAGAAAAATGCAGGCAGGGGATGTGATAGGGCAGGGTAGAGCACGCGTGGGGAAATCAGCCTGGAATCAACGCCTACCCAATTTTCACCCTCGCTCTTTTTTAGTTTTCAATGGGTCGCGCGAGTAAACTGTCGAGGACCGCCTCCATACGGCTCATCGTGATACTTCCACGTGACTGGGTAAAATACAGGACCATCAATTCCTGCTCCGGCCATGCCCAAGCATAGGTCCCATCCGAACCGCTATGCCCAAAGACGACGACCTTACCGTCCTTCTCGTAAATCTGCATAAGTTGACCGTAGGATGCAGCAAGGCCAGCAAATCCAGTTGGCATGGTTGTTTTTGAAGTGGGTTTCAGCATGCGAGCAATAGCAGTTTCCGACAACACTCGCTTTCCATGTGCCATCCCGCCGTCCATTATCATTTGCATAAACAGGGCGTAATCGATCGGTGTCGAGTAGAAACCTTGAGCGAACATCGGAAAGGAAAAATACGGATGCCCCTGCCAACTCCAAAACTGTCTCCAGCGACCGCGGCCGCCGGCATTTTTCCCGGCCACGCGAGTTACTCGAACATCATCTTTACTAAGCAACGTAATCGAGTCACTCATCCCTAGCGAATCAAATAATCGGCGTTCAATAACTGCCTCGGCCGGTTCACCGGCAACCTGCTCAATGACGGCCGCCAGTGTATCCACATTCGCGTCTGCATAGTGGTAACGCTCCCCCGGCGTGAATAGTTGAGGTCCGTACTCACCCCAATAGTCTGCGACCTGCCGAATATTTTGATAGCTGGAGTAGTCAGACCAAAGCCTACCTGCAGACTTCATCGGTAAACCACTGCGGTGAGTCAACAGATGCTCAATGTTGATGCTGCGTGAGCGTTCGTTGTCAAAAGAAGCGAGGTACTTGGCCACCGGATCCGTCAGATTCAAACCTCCTTCATCAATCAACATTTGTGCCGCCGCACCAGCGAGCGGTTTTGTCATAGAACGAATACTGAAAATTGTATTTTTGGCGAGCTCTTGCTCCCGGTTCGGAGCGTCGTACCCGAAAGCCTCATGCATCACTGTTCGCTGATTTTTAATGACCAGCAACTCAGCTCCAACAATCTCTTCCGCTTCGACAAATCCTTCTACAAGTTCCGCTAAACGTTGAATCACTTCAGGAGATACCCCTTGACTCTGGGGGGTCGCTGGAGGAAACGGCGGATCCGTGAGATCGTCCTGAGCAACCTGCTTTTTTGCCTCGTCGCCGCCTAGCAATTGTGACTGACGGTTTTCAACCACTGTTTCTGCATCGCCCGGTTCTTGGCAATCAGACGACACGAAGATGAGACTGAGAAAGAAAAGCAGATTAGCGATTTTCATTTGGTTCCTTTGCAACGATTTCCATGAACAGTTTTGCATTTTCGTTCGCCACAAAGCAAGGAACTTGTTTCCCCAAGGCGAAAATTTCTGGGGCGAGCATAAAATTTAACGTCAAATTCTGGGGGGGGTGCGAATTTGACTCGTTTTCTGCTTCGTTTAATCAACGCAGCAGGCTTTTCCGAGACGGCTTCAGAAAAGCGACTAGGAAAGCTCACAAACTGCAGCAAGGCAAGAATTCACTTCCGGTTCGATCGGAAATAAAAAAAGGCTCGCCGCGAATTCGCCGCAAACCTTCATTTGGAGTACCCGAGGCGGGACTTGAACCCGCACGTCCGTTAGGACACAGGATTTTAAATCCTGAGCGTCTGCCAATTCCGCCACTCGGGCAATACTGAGAGTGAATTTTGCAGATTGAGTATTAGATGATCCAGATTGCGTTCGTATTGTCAACGGTGGCAAGTGGAATCTATGCGGGATGATCAGCAATTCGCGGGGCAAACATTCGTCGATTGCACACGCTTAATCCACCATTTCTTCCAAAATTTCAATCGCCTTGCCGGCTCTACGGCCTCAGTTTCTGTGATTCATGCTGCAAAAAAAACTGACCCGGATGTCAAGAAGCCAGCCCCTTGGCATAATTCAAGAGTTGCGGAATGGATCTTCCCAAGATCTCACACTTATTCACCAAGGAATGAACACACCATGAATGCCCCCATCACTTTTGCGTTGGTCATGTCCATGCTGCTTGTTGATCCCGGTCTATTGCAGCGTCCTCTGGATAACCCATCCGCGATTCGCTGTCATTCGGACTCGAATCTAGAAAGCGGCAACTCCCGTCAAGAGGAACAAGAAAATCTGTTCAACGGCAGAGACCTTACCGGTTGGCATATCGACGTGCCTCAAAAAGACAGTGACCCCAACTGCCCAGCAACGTTTATCGTACGTGATGGTAATCTCGTCAGTTTGGGGAATCCCAACGGGCACATTATTACCGATAAGCAGTTCAAAAATTATCGTCTGGATGTTGAATATCGTTTTGCTGGAACCCCTGGCAATTGTGGAGTGCTAGTTCACGCCTCTACTCCCAGAGCTCTTTACAAGATGTTCCCTAAGTCCATTGAAGTACAAATGAACCATCAGCATGCTGGTGATTTTTGGTGCATCGCGGAAGACATTACCGTTCCCAACATGGTGGAACGACGGGGACCTGAGGAGAACTGGGGGGTGATAGAGGGAAAGGCCCGACGCATAAAAAATCTCACCGATGACTCCGAAAAACCGGTTGGAGAATGGAACTCCATGACGATCGAGTGCTTGGGAAATCAGGTCAAAGTCCACCTGAACGGTGACTTAGTAAACCAAGGTGCAAAATGCACAGCCGAGAGCGGACAGATTGCCCTGCAGGCCGAGGGTAGCGAAGTTGAATTCCGAAAACTTACGTTAACGCCGATAGATTCATTTACGAATTAGGCGTGAATGCGGAGAAATTAACGCCTCACCATAGCCTTTTTAAGGCCGTTCCAAGCCTACGGAAATGCTTTCGGCGTAATCGTGTATTTTACGCAGGCGACGTTTTCTTTGCAGACTGCGTTATTGAACGATTTCATCACAAAAATTAGCGAAAAACACTCACGAACATGAGCGTTTTTGAATCCAACTGAAATCTGTTGCGAAACCCCTTTCAAAGTTAAATATTCTGAACGGAGTTTCTCTGATATGAAGTCGCTAATATTTTCGATGCTGTTGGTCGGGACCGCCCTGGTTTCCCAGTCAGCAATCGCCCAAACGAAAACCATCGCTGAAACGGCTATCGAAGTCGGCAATTTTAAGACGCTGGTTGCTGCCGCTCAGGCCGCTGGCTTGGTCGACACGCTCAATGGCGGGGCCCAACTAACCGTTTTTGCGCCGACCGACGAAGCGTTCGCCAAAATCGACCCCGAAACGTTGGCTGCGTTGCTAAAGCCTGAAAATATTGACCAACTGACACAGATCCTCACCTACCACGTCGTGCCGGGCCGGGTGAATGCCTCCACAGCTTACGACTTAGACTTTGCGGGCACCGTGAATGGTCAGCGATTGCCAATTAATTTTCGCGGTGAAGGCCTCAAAGTCGGAGACGCCAACATTAAAGTCACGGATGTGCAGTGCTCCAACGGAGTCATCCACGTCATCGACAGCGTCTTAATGCCGGCCTTGGCAGACATTCCCACAACAGCCCAGTCGGCAGGTCAGTTCAACACATTGCTGGCTGCCGTCGGCGCAGCAGGACTCGCTGATGTCCTGGCCGGGGATGGACCTTTCACTGTATTCGCACCAACGGACGAAGCGTTTGCCGCCCTGCCGGAAGGCACCGTTGCGACTCTTCTGAAACCTGAAAACAAGCAACAACTGGTCGATATTCTGAAGTACCACGTGATTTCCGGTCGTGTTTACGATACCGACGCGGTTGCTGCCAAGCGTGCAGAAACGCTACTCGGCCGAGGCGTGAACATCGGGCTGAACGCGGAAGGTATCACTGTGAACGACGCCAAAATCGTCGCTAGAAACATCGACGCCTCCAACGGAGTGATCCACGTGATCGATCAAGTACTGATTCCATCAAGCTTGTCGAGTCAGGAAGTCATAAACACGTTAAACAGTGCTGTGGAACGGGGAGCCCCTGTGTACAACGCGGGACAACACGGGCAGTGCTGTGACATCTATATGCGTACGATGTCCGATATTATGGCAGCCGGCATCAATAACGCGGATGCCCGAACGATGAGTATGATCCAACAGACCGTCAACCGAGCTAAGAACACACACAGCATGACCGAACGTGCATGGGTGTTGAGAGAGGGCATTGATTCGCTGTACGCACGTATGGGTCAACTGCAAAACTAACTCGGTAATCCTTTAAACCGCTCGCCCAATTCTGCTTTCTAAGTGCTTTGGGCGAGCGATTTTTTTTGCTTTTCGCCGCAGCCTGTAACGATTTGGCTTGGCCGAACCTTTCAACAAGAACCCACCGAAGGAACGTACGATGTCAAAGACGCTGTCATGGCTGACCCTCTTCACGGTATTGTTTTGCCAAGCTGCTCAGGCCCAAGATTGGCCACAATTTCGCGGCCCCAACGGAAACGGGGTGCAAACAAAATTGACTCATCCACTGGAGTGGGGTGCTGACAAAAACATCGCCTGGAGCGTTGAACTGGACGGCGGCGGACTTGCCTCGCCAATCGTCACCGGAGACAAAATTTTTGTCGTGGCAGCCGTAGGCGCTCCATTGCCTGTTAGTTTTTCGGAAGGCGTTCGCGACATGCGGCCCAAGCGGCCTGAATCCGATGTGAAATTCCAAGTCACGTGCCTCAATCTAGAGGACGGTTCTCAGGTTTGGCAAAAGACCCTGCTCGAAAAACGACCCGACCACCCAATTCACGGCTCTAATTCTTTCGCAACCGAGTCACCCGCC
Source organism: Planctomycetaceae bacterium (assembly GCA_024232675.1). GTDB lineage: Bacteria > Planctomycetota > Planctomycetia > Pirellulales > Pirellulaceae > CAJQPP01. The sequence continues at coordinate 6,325 of JAAEPL010000189.1, read as the reverse complement.
ACAGACGGCGAACGCGTGTTCGTTTACTTTGCGGCGATTGGTATTGTCGCTGCGTTGGACTTGGATGGAAATGAGTTGTGGAGGCAAGATATCGGATCCTACCCGACCGGAAATGGGTTTGGATCCGGCAGTTCGCTTACCTTGGGCGAAGGCAACGTTTTCGTGCAATGCGACAATGACGACGAATCGTTTGTTGTTGCATTTGATGCGAAATCTGGAGAAGAGAAATGGCGAAAGGAACGCAGCGGCCGGACCTCGTGGGCCACGCCCATGTTTTGGAAAAATGACCAAAGAAGTGAACTCATCACCTGCGGTTCCGGCTTTGTCACTTCCTATGACCCGTCCAGCGGTGAAGAACTTTGGACCATGAAAAATATCGGCATGTCGTTTAGCGCATCACCCGCGGCCGACGAGCAACGAATTTATTTTGGCAATAGCGGGCCACGTAGTAGCGGTCCTTTGGTAGCTGTAGCCAGCGGAATGACCGGTGAACAGGAATTTGATGCCAAAGCGGAGATCGAAAATCTAGCTTGGTCTAAAATGCAAGCAGGTCCCGGGATGGCATCACCCGTGGTTGCCGGCGGTTACCTTTATATCCCAGGGCGTGGAATTCTTACTTGTTACGACGCCGAGAAAGGCGACGTGGCGTTCAAAGAACGAATGCCCTTGCGATCCATGGCTGCTTCCCTTTGGGCGGATGATAAGCATGTGTTCCTGATTGATGAAAATGGAACCACGTTGGTAATTGGAACCGGCCCAGAAATGGAGATCGTCGCAGAAAACGAGATCGACGATCTTTTCTGGTCAACACCCGCAGCCGCTGGTGACTCCCTTTTGTTACGCGGCGTAAAAAAGCTTTACTGCATCAGAGATGACGCAAAGAAGACAGGAAATTAAGATGCCCAACAACTCATTTATTTACCTTGGCTTGGCGGCGGCGTTGGTTGCTGTTTGCTGGTTTGGATGGAAAATGTCTTCGAGATCTGCATACGAATCGGCTGAGTACTCAGTCCTCAGTGCCGATGGATCGTTCGAGATCCGCGAATACCCCGACCTTTGGCTGGCCGCCACCCAATCTTCCATTGACGCCCAAGGTGGCGATGGCGGTTTCATGAGACTGTTCCGTTACATCAGCGGGAACAATGATCAGGACCAGAAGATTGCGATGACGACACCTGTATTCATGGAACAAGAAGCATCGGGATCTGGCGAACAAATGGGGTTTGTACTACCAAAAACCGTGGCCGCAGGAGAGATTCCTGAACCCTCCCAAGCCTCGGTCGAGTTGCGGAAACGGGATGGGGGAAAGTTCGCAGTTTTGCGGTTTGCTGGAAGAACCGACGGACAAGCCATGAGTGAGGCCGAAACCAAGTTGCGAAAATGGATGCAAGAACAAGGACTCAGCGGCCAAAACACCGCTGAGATGGCCGGTTACGATCCCCCTTGGATTCCTGGCATGTTTCGACGTAACGAGGTTTTGATTCGCTTGAACTGAAGCGAATTGAAGAACCCCGCCGGCGAATCGGTGAACCACGTCCTACCAAGGCGTCCAGTAAATACTGGGTCCACGGAATCCATAGTCACCGTGAGGAATTCCCAAACGCTCGAAGTGGCTAACGTGAAAACCACCGTAGTATTTTGGGTAGCGTCCACAACCATCATCGGGTCTCAAGGGCGGTAACTCATTGTGATGGAACCAACGATTCTTCCACGCTTGAAGATGTTGATGGTGCCCGCGTCGCGGTTGGTAAGATTTGCTTGAAACCGCTTTGGTGTTGCGGGCAAAGGCCCTTGGATGTGACGTCTGAGCGTGTGCCTGGGGGGCACAACAAAGCAGAGCCACCAATACCAGACCACCGAAAAGCCACTTATTCATATCGTTCCCTCGATCGTAGACTTTGATAGAACGCGCCGATTTACGGCGGTCGCGCTATCTTAGGTATCGAGCGCTTAGCATCCTCTCCCACAACGCCTTCTGCGTTGCCGACCCATTGCGATGAAACCAGATATTTGTCACAAGCGTTCTGTCACCGGTATTCGAAAAGGACTTCCGTACCCGGGCAATCGTCAATGTCAGCTTCAGATTCTTCAATCGCTACATTGCTCACACCCTCAGCTCAGTTTTTGCAGGCGCTGGGCAGGATTGGAATAACGCTTCGAGACGGCCTTCCACGAATGCCGTGGGCATCCAAACTCAGCTGCGTCCGTCCATGCTGCCCATCAAGGTTCGCTTTTTTGGCGATACGCCAACAACCTCAATGCGTTCATGACCACTAGCATCGTCGAACCTTCGTGGAACAGGACCGCGAGGCCCAGCCGCAGGCCAAAAATGGTCGCAGGTACCAAGACCGCAACCATGCCCAGGCTGAACCAGAGATTTTGCCGTATGATTCGGCTAGTTTGACGACTGAGCCCCACTGCAAACGGCAGACGTGAAAGATCGTCTCCCATCAGTGCAATATCCGCTGCCTCCAGTGCCACGTCGGAACCGGCAGCTCCCATGGCAATCCCGACCGTAGCATTGGCCATGGCCGGAGCATCATTCACGCCGTCACCGACCATCGCGACATCTCTTTGCTGACGTAGTTCCCGAATCGCATGGACCTTGTCAGCTGGCAAAAGATCTCCCAAAGCCTCGTCGATTCCAACTTGTAAAGCGATCGCATCAGCCACCAATTGATTGTCACCCGATATCATGATCATGCGATCGATGCCTAGGGCACGCAATTCAGAAATCGTCTCAGCCGCGTGCACGCGTGGCTGATCCATCAATCCGATCACGCCCAGAAACCGCTCCCCCTTACGCACCACCACCGTGGTACGCCCTTTGCTTTCGAGAATGCGAATCGTGTCCCGTAAATCCGCGGGCAAGTGCTTGCCATCCGTCTCATCAAACAACGCAGGCTTGCCCAGATAAACGACTTCTGAGTCCACCGTCGCAATAATCCCTCGCCCGGTAATGCTTTGGACCTCACTCGCTGGTATCACCCGCTGTGATTCAGCTCCCAATGTCTGTTGCCCATCCCGCACCACTGCCTGGGCTAAGGGGTGATCGCTCGTCATCTCCACAGCCACCGCGACCCGCAGCAACTCATCCCGTGTCGCACCCGCATACACCTCGACATCGGTGATACGTGGTTTCCCCTCGGTCAAGGTACCCGTTTTATCAAAAGCGATGGCGTCGAGTCTTCCCAGATTTTCCAACGGGCCACCGCCCTTAATCAGGACACCTCCACGAGCCGCACAGGCAATTCCACTGAGCACGGCACTGGGAGTCGAAATTGCCAGAGCACAAGGACTAGCCGCCACCAACACAGCCATCGCACGATAAAATGAATCGGCAAATGACTCGTCGACAACGAGGAAAGCAAGGTGCAGGAGCGCCACCAGTCCAATTACAAAGGGCACAAAATATCGCTCGAAACGATCGGTAAATCGCTGCGTTGGAGAGGTCTGTGTTTCGGCCTCACTGACCATGGTTACGACCCGCGAAAGCGTGGTATCTTTGGCCAATTTGGTGACCTCAATCTCCATCGCGCCGGATTGGTTCAATGTGCCCGCATAAACATTGCTCTCCGCTGACACGGATTTGGGAAAGCGTGCAGATTTTTCCCGGTCGTCCACGGGGCGTTTATCGACCGGTACACTCTCACCTGTAATTGGAGATTGATCTACACTGCTGGTACCTGCAATTACAAACCCATCGGCGGCAATCTTCTCGTTCGTTTTGACCAAAACCGTATCGCCAAGTTCCAATTGCTCAACGGAAACTTCCACAAAGTTACCGTCTCGCTTAACGAAAGCCGTTCGTGGCGCTAAATCGGCAAGTGATTCAATCGCCGTGCGGGCGCGTCGCATGGCATAATGCTCCAACGCGTGCCCAATGGAAAACAGAAATAACAACAGTGCCCCTTCCACCCACTGCCCAAGCACGGCCGCGCCGATCGCTGCCACGATCATTAGAAAATCGATTTCAAAACGCCCCATCAACGTTTTTTGAATCGCCTCTTGAACGATAAAAAAACCACCGAACACGTAAGCCAAGACGTAGCAGGCCAACGGAATGTATCGGGATAATTCGGTTGTGACAGAAATCAGCCAACCGACGCCCAACGCTAGACCGCATAAGATCGCAAAAATAAGTTCGGAATTTTCACCAAAAATTCCACCATGGTGATGTCCGCAACCTCCGCCGTGATGCTCATGAGAATCGGCAGAGGTAGGTGTCTTTTCTTGACTTGATCCTGTGAGTTCCGAGATGGTACGACGCATTTCTGTGTCGCTCGTTTGCTTGCGGTCGAACTCAATTCTTACAATTCCATCGGGCGAGACTCCCACATCAAGAACACCCTTAACCGCTGAAAACTGAGCGGCAACTTGCCGCGCATGACGAGCGGTCATCGTGCCAACTTCCACCAGAATATGCCCATACCGGTTTGCCAGATCTACCCCTGCTTGCATCGCAAATTGACGAACCTCGCCAACCGTGATGATCGTCGGATCGAAATGGACACAGATTTTGCCCACTTCCTGCTCGCGAGTATCCAAGTGCACGCGTCCTACACCTTTTTTGGTCGCCAACAAATCTGTGAGACGCTGCACACAACGGTCATCGGCGTTATCGATATCCGGTAGCAACAGCTCAATTTTCAGCCTTGTTTTTTCTGCCATTCCCCCCGCATCCTTCCTGCCTTGCCCCTAAATGTGTTAGGCATGTACTCGAGTTCCCAGGGCAACCCAAAAGAAAGGCAGCACCGATTAAACCTTCCGTAAATTTAAACCCAACTCAGAATTGTTGGATTAAAAACGCTGGAAAAAAAACGGACACCAGCTCAGAACCCGACTTCTTCCCTGCAAAATGTAAACTCTTGTTTCACTTTGGATCAAGGACTCAATAATTGGCCCAAATTTAATTGGAAAAGAAATCCAACAAAATCCAGCAGCTCAAAATGCCGATCATTAGTGAAGTTTACACAATAAACTCAGGAAAAACCTACCTCCCGTAACCTGTGTTATGTTAGTCAAACAATCGATGTGAGACTTCCTTCAGCGTGAGCATGACAACTCCACCTCAAAACAGGTTCCGCTTTTCGTCGTTCAACATGCCTCCCTCCCCCTAACGCATTGATAACGTAAACGATTAAGTTATCTAGATATATGCATCCACGTGCCCTTTTTCTCAAGTGAGTTTGCCATGATTATGGCTCAACTGCAGGGTGGTTTTTTACCAACCCGCGGTACTTTCATGCTGGACTTCGTATTTATCGCAATGTTCTTGATTGTGCTGATCTTGGGCATCAGTATTTTTCTGGTCCGCAAGAAACGCCTTTTTCGCTTGCATAAACGAATCCAATTGCTGACGGCAGTGATTTTGTTAGCTGCCATCGTCGCATTTGAAATAGACGTTCGCTTTTTCACTCAGTGGGAGGAATTAGCGGAGCCCTCACGTTATTACGAGCAGGGTTGGGTGCACTGGGCATTGGCAGTGCACTTGTTATTCGCGATACCTACGCCGTTCGTGTGGGTCTTCACGATCTTCAAAGCGTTGAAAAATTTCCCCGCAGACCCTCAGCCAAACCAGTATTCACCCCAACATAAATTTTGGGGATGGACGTCCACCGTATGTATGGTTTTGACCGCTGCGACGGGCTGGTTTTTCTACCTGATGGCTTTTGTGATGTAGGTCGCTTGGAGCTTGCTCAGCTTTATTGTTCTTCTGGTCGCGCTCGCAACTCTATTTGCATCTCTCGCTCTTTCTCATCTCGAATGAGATCCAGGGTCAATGTGTCGCCGGGCTTAAATGCACCAATGGCCAGAATCACTTCTTCGCTTCGCGAAACAGGAATCCCGTTAACTCGTAGGAATAGGTCTCCTGCTTGAATACCAGCCGCCGCCGCTGCTGAGTTGGGAATGACTTCCAGCACACCGCAAACCTGTTGCGTCTCAAACGCAATTCTGGAATCTAACTGCACTCCCAAAAATGCTTCGTTACCAGAAGCCGAAATAACTAAGTCAGGTCGCTCTTTCCACAAGCCAAACATCGGCTCTAGGTCATATCGACAATTAACTAACGCTATATATTGCAACGAGTTCACCGTCTTCAGAGCTTCTAATACGGTCGGGGACATGTCTCGTTTCACGAAGCTAATCTGAAGACTACCGGGTAGGCGTCTCAACAAATCAACTTCTTTCGTTCCAAACTGTGAATTCTCTTCGATGACGATATTGAAAAAAGTTTCTTGTTCCGATTCATCCCATGCGATCCTGTCGCCGTCCAGCTCCAGTGTCGCGGAATTCCGCGCCGACTTTTGACCTGTTTCCACCC
>JAAEPL010000188.1 GCA_024232675.1 Planctomycetaceae bacterium | reverse complement strand
GGCCGCATCGCCCACGAATCACTTTCACCTCTCAGGCATTTCCATGTACCGAACCGCTTTCACGCTCTGTGTGACGTGCGTCGTATTTGCGAACGCATTCTGCATCAGCAACGCTCAGGAAAACGAGACGCCAGCAAAAGGAGCTAACGCCCAGACTCCTTGGGTCACATCTCTTTCCCAACTCGGAGAGTCAAGTTCCTGTGTGGCAAGCACCGGCGATGGCCTGCTGCTGCGAGAAGCCAGCGTCTACAAATTCGAAGCGGCGAATCCGAATGAGATGACTCCAATCTATTCGCATCCTGCAGCCGTTTGGCAAGTAGTAAGCAGTCGCGACGCCAGCAAAATCGCAAGTGTAGATTACCGTGGCAACCTCGGCATTTATGACACCGGCAGTCAACCGATCGCATCAAAAGGTGCCCCATGGCAAGCCGGGCCGGATGCCAAGTTAACAATCCACGAAAAAGCGTTTGAACGTTGGTGCCAAGCATTGGCCATTACACCCGACGACAAATTTCTCGTCGCAGGGAATGAAGCTGGCAAGTTATTTGTGTGGGACATTGCAACCGGCAAGGTTTCAAAAACAGTCGAGCTTGACGGGCACGCAGTTACGGGTCTCGCGATCTCACCCGAATCAACGCAGCTCGCTGCCAGTGACGGTGCTGGACACGTCCACCTTTTTTCCTGGCCTAAGTTGGAACCTCAGGGAAAAATCAAATTCAGCGATGAAACCGTCTGGTGCGTTGCTTATGCAGCCCCCGGCACACTGTTAGCAGGAAGCAGCGATCGCAATCTATATCAAGCGGAAGCCAAGGCCGACAGCAAAGCAGTGAGTGCTGGCAAAGGAAGTGACTGGATCACGCAAATCGCAATCTCTCCCTCGGGACGCGTTGCCGTTGCAGAAGTCGGCGGAAAAGTTCATTTCCCCCAAGCTACCCCTGAAGCTGGAAATGCGACCGCAGCCAAGTACACACTCGGCAGCGATTCGATGAAGGCAACCAGTGGTGTATGGGCGGTGCAATGGAATGCTGCTCCCCAAGGCGATGAGCAAGTCTTGGTGGGTACACGGAAGAATGGTGTTCTCGTCGCTGGTCGATCGTGGAAATGGACGGAGCCAGCCAAAGAGGAAGCACCCGCATCAGCGGAAGCCGTAGAGACGAAGCCTGAGAAGGAAATGAAGAAGGAAGAGCCAAAGGCGACTGCGGAAAAACCTGAGCCCAAAAAACCTGAGCCCAAAAAACCTGAGCCCAAAAAACCTGAGCCCAAAAAACCTGAGCCCAAAAAACCTGAGCCCAAAAAACCTGAGCCCAAAAAGCCTGAGCCCAAAAAGCCTGAGCCCAAAAAGCCTGAGCCCAAAAAGCCTGAGCCCAAAAAGCCT
>JAAEPL010000187.1 GCA_024232675.1 Planctomycetaceae bacterium | reverse complement strand
TGCTTGATTTGTCATGAGATCGAAATCTGCCCGCATGACGACCAGGCTTGGGAAATACAAAATGCTTGTCCCGAGTGCCACAGAGAAATCGAGAGCTTTCTGTCGCAGCCTAACACCACTGTCCAGTCGGAAACCGAGGGCCCTATCCGGGATGCTAACCGGCTTTTGCAGGAGGCAAAACTTCCATTAATTTGCGGGCTGACGGATCAATCGCTGGAAACGCAACGAGCCGCCATTCAATTAGCCGAACGTGCCGACGCCGCGATCGATTGGACCCACAACAGCGCTCCATTCGCTATGCACCGTGCGATCCAAGCAACGGGATTTGTGACCTGCACCTATGGCGAAATCCGCGACCGAGCTGACTTAATCATTCATTGGTCAACCAATATCACGGCCAAGCATGCGCCATTTCTTAAAAGGTTTACAACCGGTAAGCCAGTGCTTACCGTCAACGGGGAACGGGCTGCCCAAATCGAAACGCTGCAATTCCTCAGGTCGGGTAACTGTGACACGCCGATAAACCTTGAGCGGTCAGACCTCGCGGATACGATTAACGCGGCCGCCTATCCCGTGATTTTGATCGATGATGAAGACCTGAAAAGGCTTGGGGATGATGGCGTACTTAGCCTCTTGCGTTTCGTCAGGCAACAGAATGACCGCAACCACTGCCGCCTTGTACATCTTTCGTCACAAAGCAATTCCCACGGGATCAAATCAGCCCTGACCTCGGCAACCGGCGGTCCGTATGGCATTACTTTTCGCGAAGGCGAGCCCCTTTATCGGGGTTCTGAATTCGCTGTCCCAACCCTATTGGCAACCCACGCAGCAGATTTGCTCGTATTGATCGGTAGCCCTCGACAAATCGATTGCAAAATCATTCCGGAATCATTACCTACGATTTGGATATGCGATCAACATGACGCGCAGTCCGCCAGCGAACTACCCGCTCATCTCTTGATCCCTACCGCCCGTTGGGGCTTGGAAATAAAGGGGACAGGAATTCGTGGAGATGGGGTCCCAATCGACCGCCCGCCGCTCTTCGCAAGTGATGGACTCGATCCTGCTATAGCGTTGAGTCGCTTAATGGAGACCAACCACTCCCTATCTGACGAATCGCCCTAATCCCCAAACACCGCTTACGCTTACAGACTATTGAGGAAACTTAAGAGTTGCTGCAGTTCCTCAGCTGATATTTCCTGAGGCAGTTGATGCTGATTTTGGGTGAATAAATCTGTCAAAGATCGATACCTAGCGTCATGAAAAAATTGCTGACGTTGACTGACTCCGATAAGCGAAGGCGGGTTGAAGTCTTTTTCGCCTAACTCATCTTCCACACCGACCTGGCGGAGTTCCGGCGATGTATAGGTTTGTCCTTGATGGCATTGGTCACAGTTCAAGTCGATGAATAATTGTTTGCCTGCTTTTATTAACTCCGTATCCTGCTGCTTTCGCGCTTTAGCTAAAGCCGGCGGTGCCGGCAAACGGCGAACGAATTCAGCTAAATCAGCGACCTGTTCTTGCGAAAACTTTTGATCGGTTTGCATGGTTACTTCGATTGAACTTCGCACCTGCTCCTCCAGTACTTGAGCCGATCCGTTCCAGGCAAAGGGCGCCGTATCCCCATGCCCTAATAGCGAAAGCACGCGCTTAGGCGCTCCAAATGATTGGTCGCTAAAATTATCATTCAAGAAACCGCTAGTATGCCCCTCCACGTGACAACTGTGGCAACTCATCCAACTATCGTGGGAAATGGTTGCATCAAAAAACAACCTTTCCCCGCGTTCCACGGCTGTCGCGGGGGGCTGTTTCCCAAGCGAGATGGTGCCCATTACGTCATAGGCTTGAACGTCGATAACCGTCAATGTGTCATCCAAGTAATCGGCCGTGAATACCTTGCGATCACGGTCGGCAAAACAACAACCCACGGGGCGGCGGCCGGTGGGGATGTAGGCGAAAGAACGGTCTTCCAGGTCACCTAGTGCTAATTGATTAACACCACCAATGGTGATAGCCACCTCCCCCGAATTAGAAAATGCAATCGACTCGGGATCCCCCTTGGCTTCCCCGGGACCTCCCAATGGAATCGTTGTGCGTCGTGATTCTTGCCAGTCCGGCTGCACAAAGGTCGCCTCATCCCGAATGGCTATTTCATTGGCCACCATCAATCCCCAATGCACGTCGTTGCGAATCGCCTGCGCCAAACGATTCAAAGGCTGAATGACAACGGCAAATTTTCGCGTATCGGGCTCGGAAGCATCTGGCCAGTTCGCAACTCCACAGATCCGACGTGAACCAAAGTCACCTGTTTCGCAAAGCGAAAGGTCCAATGTTCTGAGACTCGCCCAGCGACTGCCAAAAGCATCCGTTGCCAAAATCGTCGAACCATTTTGGAACAGAGCCAACTCACCAACTGCAAACGAAAGCTCCGCCACTTCCCGCAATCGACCGGGTTCCCACTGACGCTCCTCCGCAGTCGCCGTTCGCATTAGTTCGTGCTTGGCAATCTGTCTCGACCAAAGCCCGCCCACAAAACACCCTTGCTCATCATCGCCAAGAGATATTTTATTTGGAAACGCCAGCGAAGCCTGCTTCCAAAGGGCTTCTACCGCTCCTGCTGCCGTGACTCGAATACAAATCAAAGCGCCTTCTTGCGTTTGCTCGGTGATGAGAAATTGATTTCCGTGCCAACAGACCATATCTCCAATTTTGGTCGCCACCTTGTACTCGCCAAGGACCTTCAGATGCTCCCCGTCAACCACGGACACCGTGCCGCTTTCCTGATTCGCAACGACCAAAAATGGTGTATCCCCAACCGCCGCCACAGCAACGGGTCGTCTCCTCAATGGGTTATTTGGATCGACCTCAACGCAATCAAAAGGCAACGTCGTTATCCCAACTTGGCCGTTGTTTGCAGGTTTGGCGGCATTGGGAATCTGCTGGTGTTCCCCGCTCCCCAAAAGACAGCAAAGTGACACCAAAAAGCAACATGATAATTTCATTAGGCCCCTAAAATTTAGACAGCTTCCCCACCGAGGCTCAGGGTTTCATGGCCCTTCTGCAAAGGCATTCTAGACACCCGCGGCACACTTTTACGTGTGACCTTCTCGGAGCATTTATTTTTTTGTGTTTGGCGACGGCTTTCAACAGCAATTTTCGTGCAATTGAGAAAACGACCACCTTTGCCCGGAATTTGTATCAGCTCACGAATCTCGCCAGCTTGCACTGGTTAGATAGACAACGCTTTACCGAATCGCCGAGCAGGTAACGCGTCTGCTCGGCAACGCGTCGGTCGATAACTTGATGACTGATTGCAGGTTAGGCAGGAAGGTCGCAAACCCCGAATTTCTCAAGCTGCCGGCTTAATGGAGGAAGGTCTTAAACCGAAGCGTTGGCGAAGACTATCACCCACCTGCATGATTTCGGAACACTCCCAATCGTTGAATAGCCAGTGGTACTTAAACCCACCCCACGCAAACACCAGCACCAAGGCGAGCGCTAAATTGATTGGTAACAACAGGACCAACGG
>JAAEPL010000186.1 GCA_024232675.1 Planctomycetaceae bacterium | reverse complement strand
TCGCGGACCTGTTTTGATTCTTGCAGCGATCATTGGGATCAGTTTTCTGATAGTTTGAACTTAACGGCGTTACCGATCCGCCTAGGTCCCGAATCGTCGGCAATTCAACCCATGCGCTCACCCACCAAGTACGTATACCGATCTGGATTGTTGTGGTATTTACCCGATCGAATCGGTCGGAGGCGTTGGTGCAGCAAGAGCTGGGACACGGTTTTGACGCGCAGAAGGCAGCCGAGGAGAATCGCAAGGAATGTTGCCACCTGTTTGCAGCATAATGCCCTCGTCATCGCTTGCTGTCCTGGACCGGTGCGGCAATCTTTTCGTCCGCGAAAAAGAAATTTGCGAGGCACGCTTGTGAAACCACTTAACATTTCACGAACTCAATTGACTGACCTTTATCGAGAATCGCCGCGCAATCTGAAATTGCTGAAATAAGGAATCCTCCATGCAACCCAGTCGCTTTTTATTTCTCTTTTGGATGGGATTGTTGGCGAGCGATGGATGGCACCATTCGGGCAATGAGCCTGTCGCGAGTGAGCTCTTAAGTGCTTATCCCAAGATGCTTGTAATCGCCATGGATGATCTTCATCCAAACGAAGATGGAGTACTTTTAAAAACGCATCAAACATCCACATCATGGACCGGTAAGCAGCCAGCCTTCGAAAAAATCTTAAATCCGCGAGCGTTTGGCGAGCAGAGTGGCACAAGTTTCGAACACGTAAATCCGGGTGTGTTTACAGCAATGAAGACGAACGTTGGTGTTTGGGACCAAGTTCAGGGTGAGGTGGTTGTTGACGACCAACATGCCAGGTCTGGTAAGCAGTGCTTGCAAGTTGCGGGTGGGGAAGCCGCTTCGGTGGTGCTGACCTTAAAAGATGATATCTCGACGGACGGGCAGCTAATATTTTGGGCCGAACGTTGGACAGGTCGAGCTCCCTTCCGGTTTCGAATCGAAAAGCACACGCAGGGAAAGTGGATTGAAATTTACAACGGTGACAAGCGGGTTAGCGTGGGCCGATCTTTTCTCTGCCGCGTCAAAATCCCGCTCGGCGATGCTCACATCACGCAACTTCGATTTTCAGTAACCAGTCCCGTCAATTCGGGGGTCTTAATCGACGATCTGGAAATCGTGTCAGCCGAATCGACACCCGTTCAGCAAGGTCAGGAAATAAATGAGCTGGGGTTTGCTAGACCGTTTGGTGACCATATGGTCCTGCAGGCGGAACAGCCGGTTCGAATCTGGGGAACCGGTAAGCCGGGTGCAGAGGTGGTCATCAATTTCCCTCAGGCCAAGCTGAAAGAAACAGCCCGAGTAAACCAAAACGGAGTTTGGAAAGTCGAATTGAAACCGCAGCCCGTCAATCGAATTGGGCAAACGATCGCACTCTCTTCCGGCGGGCAAACCGTTGAAATTAAAGATGTACTGTTCGGCGATGTCTGGATTTGCGCAGGACAATCCAATATGGAATGGGAGCTGCGCAAATCGACAGGTGGGCAAAAGGCAATTGCTAATGCGGCTGACAACCTGCTGCGGCTGCATAATTGTCCGGCGGGTGCGAGAGGTGGAGGTGTAATCTACGGTGATAAACAAATGGAACACCTATGGCCCACGCAGTTTAGCGAAGGCACCTGGCGAGTTGCAGCGAATGCGTCGGCGGCAGATTTCTCCGCGGTGGGGTATTATTTCGCAGCCAATTTGAGAGCGGAACTAAATCGTCCCATTGGAATGATCAATGTTTCGGTAGGGGGAACGCCGATCGAATCCTGGATCAGCCGCTCGAGACTATCCAGCCACCCCACTCTGGCAAAAATGTTTGACGGGAATTGGCTTGAGAATCCGATTTTGGACGCATGGTGTAAAGGGCGAGCAAGCCTCAATTTAAAGCGAGGTTTGGCGGGTGAGTGTGATCTGCCGCGGGATGAATTTGGGCCCAATCACTCATTCAAACCCGGATTCATGTACGAGGCTGGTATCCAGCCTTTTTCATCCCTCTCGATACGCGGTGGACTCTGGTATCAGGGCGAGTCGAACGCCGAGAATCCAAGTCGAACCAAGATCTATGACTTATGCTTTCCGCTGTTGGTCGACGATTGGCGGGCGAGCTTTCAGAATGAAGATCTTCCCATTATCTTTGTGCAACTCCCAGCCATGGGTCGCGCGAATTGGCCGGTTTTTCGGGAATACCAACGACGTAGCCTGGCAAATACGCGCCGTGTTGGAATGGCGGTCACCATTGATACGGGGCACCCAACCAATGTTCATCCGCGGGATAAAAAACCGGTCGGGAATCGGCTTGCCCAATGGGCTCTCGTAGAAGTCTACGGGCGCAGTGGTATGCCGATGGGTCCGCTCTTTAAATCGAAGTCCGTCAAAGGCGCGAGCCTTGAAATTACATTCGATTTCGCTGGTCGAAAGCTCTCTACCAACGATGGTCAGCCAGCGCACCCGTTTGAGATCGCCGGATCAGATGGTGTCTACCATCCTGCGAATGCGACCCTTGTCGGGAATAAGGTTCGATTAACCAGCCGCGATGTGCCGCGCCCTGTTCACGCTCGGTACGCTTGGTCGGCCTTTCCGGAACCAAAACCCAATCTGGTCAACAGTGACGGGTTACCGGCGAGTCCTTTTGTTACGGAAGAAAATTTTCACTAGTGGGGCATGCCCATTGAAATCAAGTCTTTGCCAATGCGAAAGCGGTTTTCAATATCAAACAGCCATCCCATCTGGCATGCTTAACCGCTATCAGCACGTTGGGTGATGATTTTAATGTCGGGCTGCTTCACGTCATGGGTCTCGAGCATGAAAGGCTGACCCGTTATCGAAACGGCCCGGAACGCCATCTCGCCGACGTTTGGGGGTAGGTCGGTCAAATAAATCAAGCGTGGACTGGGACGTGTGGGTTAGCTAAATCAGCACGAATGCTGACTCCTCGGCGCGGTAACCATAGATGCGTGCTGATTCGTCATCGACCACCCATCCGTACATAGATGTCTTCCCTGACCGTACTCGCTGCTCAAGAAAAGGGTGCGTAAGCAGATTTTCGATTTGGCATAGAACGTGTTCGAAGATTAACAATTCCCGTCGCTCAGATAGGCTCTTCGGCGTGTAGTGATTGTCGACCAGTCGAAGCGTCCCGTTTTCAAACCTCCTTCTGAATCCGTTGGTGTCATCGGCCCCAGACTTTATCGGTCGAAGCCAATAGGGGATGACTCCACAACCCAAATGTCCGCAAACGATTAAATGCTGAAATTGGTGTTGGTCAAATAGCCGCGCGACTTCCTCTAGAGATAGGCGTTCATCATTTTCACACTCTTGGTAAGAGGGCATCGAAGCGGCCAGATGCTGCAATACCAGAAACCGCTCGGCATCTCCGAACGATAAACAGTCAGGTGCTGCTCCAAGTTCGGAGCAGGCGATAATTAGCGTATCCCGGATTCGGGAAGCGGGTGGTTTGACCAGGCCTACCAAAGATCCAAATCCGTTTTTTGGAAATTCGTGAAGGTCAGGTCTTAATGAAAATCTCGATTTCACCAAGCTCAAAGTATTTTCCCAAAACAGTAATTTGATTGCACTTGCAATGTGAGTGCAAGTGGGTAAGTTTGGGAAAGTGAGTTCCCGAATCAATGTTTTTTAATTCGTATCTGGAAAGAAGAGATGATCGCAGATAGTTTAATTTTGAATGCTCAAAAAGCTTGGGGAGAAGGCATTGTAAACATTGGCAGAGTTTTCCTGGAAAAGGGAGATTACAAAGCCGCTGCCGAAGCACACATTCATGAATTTTATAATTACCAAGAAGGCACTGTGCTTTTTAAGCCAACGCTAACCAGTGAGAAACAATTTCGCCTGGATTTCGAAGGCGCGCTTTCTTATTTTGTCGGTGGCAATGAGAACTATCCCGAAGATCACGGGTTTGCGATCAAGCCTTGGTCCGAAGTTCGCTGGGAAAATATCGGCACCAAGATTACCGGTGATATGGGTGTGGCGATGGGCAACTATTATTTTACCCCGCACGAAGGTGGCGATGATGTGAAGGTTGAGTATTCATTTGCCTACACCATCAATTCAGAGGGAAAGCTGAAGATTGTCCTCCATGGATCCCATTTGCCTTATAATCCCGTCGTGTAATAAGCATAGCCTCTTCGGCAGTTTAAGATGGGCTGTTCCAGCCTGATGTAGGTTATCGCGGGTGAGTCATATTCTTTGCAGGTGGTTGAATTTAATGTTCAACGCAGCATCCTGAACGGTGATTAATCTCAACAACGACAAGGGCCCACCGGAGCAATCAGGTGGGTCTTTTTTTGTGGCCCCCATCTTTTTCAAATGCTCGAGGCGATTTGGGGTCGTGAACGAGACGTTGTTTCAAGCTTTGGCAGACTCATGACGTCACAGTGTGAGCTGGTTGGATATGAAACGGCCCCGGAGTCACAGGGCATTAATTGGGTGGCTCTCCTTTTGCAGACCTTGGAATCGACGACAGTTTCGGGCGAAATAACTACGGCAAACGTCGACCCATTTACTAAAAGACTGGGCCGCGTTTGGCGTAAGCAAAAACGCAAGTTTTTCTCTTCCTTGGCATACGATTCACGTTACCCTAGTGCTCGATGGTTTGCATTCTCGTAGAAACGTGATATCGCGATTCAGGACAAAAGGGTTGGACCCATGAATTTACCAACGGACACCCAACCTAAAAAACCGCTGGGTCTGATCATGGTTACCATGATCATGTTCGGCATTACGACGACCTTGCACGGACTTTCGCCCCTGGCCACCTATGGATTAGGCTCC
>JAAEPL010000185.1 GCA_024232675.1 Planctomycetaceae bacterium | reverse complement strand
TTGCGGCGTTTGTTCGTCTTGGAGGCAATCGCCAACAATGTCTATCCTATTGATGATCGACTTTACGAGCGATTCAATGCCAAGATAGCTGGCCGCCCAGACCTCATGGGTGATCGCAAATCGTTAACACTTTCGCACGGGATGGAAGGGATTCTCGAGAATACTTTCTTGAATGTGAAAAATACCTCGAAGACGATCGAGGCGGATGTCACACTCTCGGACAAGACGAATGGGATCATTCTCTGTCAGGGTGGTAAGTTCGGTGGTTGGGCACTTTACATGAACGAAGGAAAGCCAGCTTATACCTATAACTGGTTCGGTCTCGATCAATTCACCATCGAAGGGCCGGAAGTGCTCGATGGAGACAAGGCCAACATCAAATTGACGTTTGATTACGACGGTGGCGGTACCGGCAAAGGCGGGATGGCACAGTTGTACGTCAACGGCGAAAAAGTCGCGGAAGGCCGAGTTGATAAAACCCAGCCGGCCGTGTTCTCGGCGGATGAAACGGCTGATGTCGGTGTCGATGATGCGACCCAGGTGGTGGCAAACCTGTTCGACAATCGCAAGGCTTCCGAATTCACCGGGAATGTCGACAAGGTAACGATCACCATCCCAGATGGTGAGTAAATTACTTAAGCCCTGATCTCAGGTAGTAAAAAATGAGGCCAACGAATCGAAGTCATGAATTTCAAGAATGCGATTGCGATTCCATGCTCTGCGTTTTCGAGTAGCGTGTGATTGAGTAAATCAGAGTTGGCCTTTTCGTTTAGATCCCGCGATCCTTTTGGATCGCGGGATTTTTTTGTGCCGTATGCCGTATCCGCCAACGCGGTTTTCGCGCTACCGTCTTGGCTTTTTGTCGCTGGTTCCCGCATTCTATCGTTCGTTCGCATGCGGGCCACGATTTGGCGGTGCGTGGCGATACCATCCATACATTAGAAATCGAATGCCGAAGCCGCGGCATGTTCGCAGTTTTAATCGCTTAACCTCTGCTGTTTCCCCTCCGCGACCTAAAGAGAGTGGCTTGCCCGGGAGAGATCGGTCGCTCGGCAATGATGTACTGACTGCCGAGGCTGTAGTGCCAATCGATATACCGGGGCCTAGTCGTGAGCGTTAGAATGGGTGACTGTCATTTAAATCGTGCCTTTGCCCGACGAGAAACTGTCTGTGATGAATACGCTTCTGCTTAATTCCGCGAATGTGCTTTACATCTTTTGTTTTGGTGTCCGGGATGTTCTTTGGCTAAGAATACTGGCGATCGCGGCGATGGTCTTGCTGCTGCCTTTTTACGCCAACCAACCTGAGCCGATGATCAGTTGCATGGTGTGGCAGGCAGTGTTCATTGCGATCAACCTTTACTGGGTTATCGTGATTATTCGTGAAAGGATACCTCCTACGATGTCGGTCGATGAGCAAATGTTATACGACACCGTATTCAAAGACTGTTGCTCGGCCAAAGACATGTTGAAACTGCTTGCCAAAGGACAATGGATCGACGCAGAATCAGGTGAGAAGATTATTCAAACGAACCAGCGCGTTGAGCACTTGATGCTCGTGCAGAATGGAAGCATTGCTTTTCAGGTTCAAGAAAATGAGACCATCAAGTTGCACCCCGGTTGTCTTTTGGGGGCGGTCAGCTTTTTGACCCAGGAAGCCACCGTCGCGGATTACGTCGCGGTGGAGCCCGTTCGCTACCTGTCTTGGCATCGCGACACTCTAACTCAACTCTTTAAAGCAAAACCGGAATTGAAATCGGCAGTTTACGAAGTCATTGGTCTGGATTTGGTCGATAAGCTGATCTTCTCCCATAAGCATCTTGATATGGATAACATCACGTCCCACGCTAACTGACTGAGCACCCTAGACGTAATGAAGCGGTAGAGTTCGCAATTCCTCACCAAGCGTGACTGAGGGAAGTGCGGGAGATTGTGAAGAAACCTATGCCGAATTTGACGGAACTTTGGTAAACCGAAGAAATCGTTTCCTTTACCCGCAGCCGTTTATTGAAAACGGTAGAAGGTCCTAGTAAAACAAAAGGCGTGCGAAGCTCCGGTGAGGGGGCAACGCAAAATCAATATGCGGGAACGGCGGTTTAATTTAAGGAAGTAATTCGAGTGTTGAAGAAATCCCTTATCGCCATATTCTGGCTTTGCTGGATATCGAATGGCTCGCATCTTTTGCAGGCTCAAGTCGAAACGTCGCAGGAAGACCTTGACTTTGGACCGAACCGGGCGGACGAACCGCTGGCTCAAGAGTTTTCTTTAACGCAGACCGTCAAGTTTCTGGATGCCACGGCATTGAATTGGCAACGTGAACGTAATTGCATGACGTGCCACACGAACTACGCTTATCTTTACGCTCGTCCGGCAGTCGCTGGTGATGCGGAAGCCCATCGTCAAGTCCGGCAGTATGCCGATCAAATGGTTCAGGATCGCTGGCAAGAAAAAGGCCCGCGGTGGGATGCGGAAGTCGTTGCGACTGCGGCGGCGTTGGCATTTAATGATTCTTTGACCACGGGCGATCTGGCTTCAACCACACAAATTGCGCTCGATCGGATGTGGACAGTGCAACGGGATGATGGTGGTTTCTCATGGCTTAAATGCGGTTGGCCACCGATGGAATCGGATGACCATTATGGTGTGACGCTCGCCGCCATCGCGGTGGGAGTAGCACCGCAGGCTTACCGGGAAACGGCAGCTGCCCAAACGGGTTTGCAGAAAATGCGCCAGTACTTCCAACAGAATCCACCAGAGACGTTGCATCAT
Source organism: Planctomycetaceae bacterium (assembly GCA_024232675.1). Taxonomy (GTDB): domain Bacteria; phylum Planctomycetota; class Planctomycetia; order Pirellulales; family Pirellulaceae; genus CAJQPP01. The sequence continues at coordinate 2,826 of JAAEPL010000185.1, read as the reverse complement.
CGGGCCATGATGCTGTGGGCCGCAAGTTATCTCGCAGGTTTGGTTAAACCAGCGGAACAAGAGCAATGGATCAAGGATCTGACCGCGAAACAAAAGGCGGATGGAGGTTGGGCGCTGGCGGAATTAGGGAAATGGGATCGCGCCGATGGCTCGCCGCAGGATACAGAAACAAGTGATGGGTACGCGACTGCATTTGTCATCTATGTGTTGCGACGCGCAGAGGTGCCGATTGATGCTCAACCGATTCGAGACGGCGTGAATTGGTTGAAAACACATCAGCGTCAAAGCGGCCGATGGTTTACTCGATCATTGAATCGAGACAATAAACATTTTATCTCCCATGCCGGAACTGCGATGGCTTTGATGGCGCTAACGGCCTGCGGGGAAACGCGTTGAGTTCTATGGCAGACACGCAGCTGTCTGCGCGTTCCTGACCGCAGGGATGCCCCCCACTATGCGGTTTCGCCGGAACATAACCGCTAGCTCAAATTTGAGCGAGGAGATGGCGGGTTGGTTTGCCATCTAACAGAGCGTGACGGCAATATTGATCCCAACATTCACGCTAGAGTAGGATCACAGGCCTGCGGAGAGTGCCCACTCTCTGCAGTCTCGTCACCAATTGAACCAGGTCTGATGGCTGCTCATATCGCGAAGCCTCAGTTGAATGCGATTGTATTCTACAAAGCCGCCTGGCGTTGTTTCATGAAGGTAACCCGATCGGGTTACCTTCGTAGCAACTTGGAAATGCTCATTCACTTAATCTTCTTAGGAACCTTACAGCATGCCGACAAACTATTCTCTTATCCATTTCTGTAAAATCTTTTCAGCACTCAGCGTTTTAATTTTTTCCTTTGCTGCCCCGCTGTCTGCTCAGGAACAAGTTCAGGAATTCAAAGGTAAAATCGATAGGCAGTATGAAAACTCGGTTGAGTGGTGGCCTGAGACGGCGCGACCACCTGCAGACGCTCCCAATGTCATCATTTTTCTGCTCGATGATGTTGGATTTGGTCAGTTGGCGCAATCTTTTGGTGGATTAATCAACACGCCCAACATCGACAGACTGGCCATGAACGGCCTTCGCTATAACAATTTCCATACGACCGCGCTTTGTTCGCCGTCGCGAGCGACCTTGATGGCTGGACGCAATCCGCACTCGATTGGATTAGGTAGTCACGCGCTAACTGCGATGGGTTTCCCCGGTTACAACGCGATCGTACCGCCGACCGCAAAATCGGTTGCTAACTATTTGCAACAGGCCGGTTACGTGAATTACGCGATCGGAAAGTGGGATCACACCCCCCTGTACGAAGTATCGCAAGTCGGCCCCTTTCATCGCTGGCCCAGCGGTGAAGGCTTTGATCACAGTTACTGTTTTATGGCTGCTGATGTTCATCAGTTCATTCCCGTGATGTGGGATGATCACGCACCCGAAGATTATCGTAAAACCGAACATCTTGATCAGGATTTGGCTAACCGTGCCATTCAATGGATCACGGGGCACAAGACGCTGAAACCAGACGATCCTTTCATGATGCTGTGGGCATCCGGTTCGATGCATTCGCCCCACCACTCGCCAGATGAATATACGCTGCGCTACCGCGGTAAATTCGACATGGGGTGGGATAAGGCTCGCGAACTGATTCACAAAAATCAAACGGATTTGGGTGTCATCCCCAAGGGCACTAAGCTCACCAAGCGAATCGCTGAAATTCCTGCCTGGGATTCTTTAAAGCCGGAAGAGCAAAAACTATTCGCGCGTCAGATGGAAGTTTTTGCTGGCCAAATGGAGCATGTGGATCATCAAATTGGTCGTGTTATCGATACCTTGGAACGGATTGGAGAGCTCGACAATACCCTGATCCTGGTCACGGCAGACAATGGTGCCAGTGGTGAAGGAGGGTTGGCGGGAACCTTTAACGAAACTTACGTGCTCAACGGTTTACAAACCGATTTTGAATCCAACATGCGTGCCTTTCCTGATTGGGGACGTGAGAATACCTACCCCCACTACCATGCGGGGTGGGCCATGGCGGGGAATACTCCGTTCAAATATTTCAAGCAGAGTGAGCATCGCGGCGGACAACATGATGCGTTGGTTGTGCATTGGCCCAATGGGATCAAAGCCAAAGGTGAAATCCGCAATCAGTATCACCACATCAGTGATATTGCGCCCACAATCATGGAGGCTGCGCAAATTGAGTTCCCAAAGGAATATCACGGTATCAAGCAACAACCGTTCGATGGCGCTTCGATGATGTACTCGTTTGACAATGCCGACGCACCCAATGTCAAAGAGCGGCAATATTATGAAATGTTTGGTAATCGCGCGATTTGGCAAAATGGTTGGAAAGCTGTCTCCTTGCACGCCAAGCGCATGCCTTGGGATGTTAACGTTGTGTTGCCGTTTGAAGATGACGAATGGGAACTCTACCACGTCGCCGAAGATTTCTCGGAGAGCACCAACTTGGCTGAACAGAATCCGGAGAAGCTTGAAGCCTTGAAAAAAGTCTTTGACGAAGAAGCTTGGAAATATAATGTCTATCCGCTCTATGACGACATGATCGCGCGGATGGCCAAGATTAACAATGTGCTCTTCGGTGACAAAAAAGAATTTATCTACTACGCGCCTGGTGCCTTCCGAATCGCAGAAAAGGCGTCGGCTCCCGTCAAAGGCCGCTCTCATAAAATCGAAACAACGATCGATTTGAAAGGGGTGGAGGAGGGAGTCATCGTATCATGCGGTGGCATGACCGGTGGTTACTGCATGTTTATCAAAAATGGACGCGTCTATTTTGATTACAACTTTTTGGATGGCGTGTATTACAC
>JAAEPL010000184.1 GCA_024232675.1 Planctomycetaceae bacterium | reverse complement strand
TCGATGGCATTGTCACCGTGAGGCGATACACCCGAGTCGGTACCGAATGCAATGTTGACTCCCGAGGCGTAGGCGCGTGAGAACGTACTCTGGATGACTGGGCCGATGGCGGCTGCCTTGGGACGCACAACCGCTGGAAAGTAATCTGGATCTTTGGCTTTTTCGGCGACGAAAGCTCCGGCCATCAACGTGGGAACCATGTAAGTTCCGCGTTCCTTCATTAACTGCATAACCTCTTCGGTCATGTACGTCCCGTGTTCGATCGAATTGACTCCCGCTAAAACGGCGCGTTTCATGCCTTCCACGCCATGGGCATGGACCGCAACGGTAAAGTTGTAATCCTTAGCCGCTGCGACAACTGCCTCCAGTTCATCCATCGTGAATTGCGGATTGTCGCCGCTGCTGGCCAGGCTAAGGACGCCACCGGTGGCCGTTAGTTTGATCAAATCGGCGCCGTCTTTGTACCGCTCACGAACCGCCCGCCGTGCCTCTTCGGCACTGTTGATCACGCCTTCGCTAGGACCACCGCTGCGACGGAAATCACCGCGTAGGCCATTCGTGGGATCGGCGTGACCACCGGTGGTAGCCAGAGATTTCGTTGCGGTATAGATTCGCGGCCCGACGATCCAATCTTCGTTAATCGCCTTGCGAAGTGCCACGGTGTTCACCCCATTATCACCGAGGTCGCGCACCGTGGTGAATCCCGCCAGCAGGGTTCGTTCGGCGTACATCCCGGAACGCAGTGCGATTTCTGCCTCCGTCATGAAGAACTTCTCAGTGTAAGACTCCTTCGACATTTGTCCTGACAGATGCGTGTGCATGTCCATCAGTCCGGGCATCACGGTGTAAGCCTTTAAGTCGATGACGGTTTGGTCATCGGTACCAGCAATCCAACCGTCCGCGATACGCTCAATCTTGCCGTCCTTGATCACGATCGAGACTTGCTCGCGAGCTTGGTCACTTTTGCCGTCGATGCACCTTCCCGCATGAATAAGCGTGGACTGGGCAAGCACTGAGTTCGTCAAACAGAGGGCTAATAAGAACAAAACGACTATGCCGTAACGCATCATTTCTCCCAGGTGCAAAAGCAACTTTGAATTTGAATACCAATATATGGAGAAATCATTATACGCGACTTAGCAACGGCAATGACATGACCCCAAATGTTGAACCTGAGTTTTGTTAACTACCTCTCGCAGAGCCAATTCGCAAAATCCAATGCCAGGTCAAAGCTAACAAGACAGCGGTTGCCCCTACGTGAAGGACTTGTATGACGGCAAAAATGGCAATGTGCCCCAAAACGATGCCCATCAACATCATGGCAATAATTAACGCCAATATGAATTTGGCTTCTCTTAAACGAGGCTCTCGCAGTTGCCGTGTCCAATAAAACATCAAAGCAGAGCTGATCAGCAACGTCCAAGAAAAGCTGCGGTGGACTTTGTAAATCCACGTGGTGCCCAGTTCTTCCACCCATTGGCTTCGCGATAGGCCTTCCGCGGCTTTGGCCAGTTCATCGGTTTGTTCTCTCAGTTGGCTGCCCATCAATCCTTCGGCGAACAGGCAAGCGAAAAATACCAACGAAATGGCAAACAAACGCCGCCATAAATTTCGCGGGATTGAAATAGGCTGAGGGTTGGGACGGGAAAGCCACATCACCGTGACCAGAATTGAGATTAAAAGGAATGCTAATGCCATATGCAAAGTGATGATGCCAGGTTGCAGGCCGCTTCGCACCACAATCGCTCCCATCACAGCATTCGCTAAAACATTAATCAGCGCAAGCCATGACAAAATCACAATCCATGCTCGGTGGCGTTTGCTGCGGAAAGAAAATAGAGCAAGCAACAGTACCGACAGACCCAACGGTAGCGAGGTAAGGCGATTGAAAAATTCAATCCAGGTGTGGACGGGATCAAAGCTCTCGATGACCGTCTCTCGGGTGATTAAATCCGGGTCCATGCCCCGGCGTTCGGCCTGTCGCTTAAATTTGCTGATATCTAGTTTTTCGACATCGATTTGGTCAGCGCGGGTTGGTGGGATCAAACGCCCCCAACAGGTTGGCCAATCCGGGCAACCAAGGCCGGATCCGGTAACACGAACCGTTGCCCCAACCACTACCAAAACGATAAGGCAAACGAGCGTAATCCAAGCTAAGCGATGGACGATCATGAACTACAAAACCTTGGGAAAGTTAAACATGGGATGGCATCATAAATAACCGTCCCGATAGTGATTTTTCAACCATTTCGACGGATCGGGTTTAGAAAAAACAGGATTGTGATCCAGCCGTGCTCAAAACCGTTCTTATCACCGTGTTACGAATTGTAGTGTAAATCGCGAAAACACCATGCGGGAAAGAGTTGATTCTGATGATTCGCTGCCAAACGCGAAAAAACTCGCTCTTCTATTCTCCAAAATTCCGCTACCGTGTCGCACGTTAATTGGTCGTCGCTTACTATAAAGAGAAGTTCAAAAGCGGCTGCCTCGTATGACTCGCTCATTTCGGTTGTCGTTTTCAGTGAAATTCGCGACTTAACCCCCATGCCTGTTTCCATGCGGATCACCGTTTGTTGGTTGTTGTTCTTCTTTGGGCTCTTGAGCTCTCGTGTGACGGCTCAGGAAGCGCAGGGGCTGGTGGACTTCGACCGTGATATTCGGCCGATATTATCTGACCGTTGCTATTTTTGTCACGGACCGGATGCCAAACAGCGAGAGGCCGGATTGCGACTCGATATGCGTGATGAGGCACTGGCCGCGATCGAGCCTGGTGATCCTGAACAGAGTGAGTTGTGGTTAAGGATCTTGTCCGCTGACGATGACGATCGCATGCCGCCTCCCGAATCCAAGCTAAGCGTTACCGACGAGGAAAAGGATTTGATCCGGCGTTGGATTGCGCAGGGCGCGGAATGGAAGGGGCATTGGGCGTTTGAACCCCGCGGTGACCCAACGCCACCTACGCTGTCAGATAACTCACGTGTCAAGAACGACATCGATCAATTTTTGCTGGCACCGCTGCATGCACGGGAGTTGGATTTTCGGCAACCCGCCAGTCGGGAAAAATTAATTCGGCGTGTGACATTTGATTTAACGGGCCTACCGCCCACGCTCGAAGAGATTGATGGTTTTCTTGCCGATCAGTCCCCGCAGGCTTTTGATAAAGTGGTCGAACGTTTGTTAGCCTCGCCCCATTTCGGACAGCGCATGGCGTCCGATTGGTTGGACGTGGCTCGCTACAGCGATACTTATGGCTATCAGGTCGACCGCGACCGCTTTGTTTGGCCGTACCGCGATTGGGTGATTCGGGCGTTTAACGAGAATAAACCTTATGACGAGTTCGCTCTCGAACAGTTGGCTGGAGATCTTTTAGAAAACGCTTCGCAGGACCAAATACTGGCGACCACTTTCAATCGTTTGCACCCACAAAAAGTAGAAGGTGGAAGTGTTGAAGAAGAATTTCGCGTCGAATATGTCGCCGATCGAACGCAAACGTTTGGGACTGCTTTCTTGGGTTTAACACTTGAGTGTGCCCGCTGTCATGATCACAAATTTGATCCCATCTCTCAAAAAGAATATTACCAGCTGTTTTCGTTTTTTAACAACATCGATGAGTCGGGCCTGTATTCGTATTTTACTAATTCGGTCCCGACCCCGACGTTAGGTTTAGCGGATGCTTCTCTTCAATTGCGTTTGCAGGAAACTCAAGCTGAGTTCGATCGGACGGAGAAAAATATACCTGCCGTGGATCTCGCAGCGGCTTTTGAAATAAGTAACATTGATTTGGCTAAGCCCATTGAGGAGGTCGATTTCTCGACGGTGGCACTCGGGGTGAATGAGAAGATTTCCGGTCCTGCCGGTCAGCCAGGCGTTAAGTTAACCGGTGATGATGCCGTCACGCTGAAGAGCGGTAATTTTGTTCGCTACCAACCTTTCTCCGTCACACTGACCCTCAAAACACCGGACGTCAAAGAGCGGGCAGTTATTTTCCACCGTTCGCGAGCTTGGACGGATGCCGGCAGTCGTGGTTATCAATTGTTGATCGAAGATGGAAAGTTAAGCGCTTCTTTGATTCACTTCTGGCCCGGTAACGCGATTCGCGTAATCACTGAGAACCCCATTCCAGTTGACCAGTGGCTGGACATCGCAGTCGTTTACGACGGCAGTCTGCGAGCTGCGGGGTTAAAAATCTATGTCGATGGCCAACCGCAGGCCTTGAAAGTGGTGCGTGATCATCTTACCAAGCCTATTACCGGAGGCGGTGGAGATACCATCACAATTGGTGAGCGATTTCGTGACCGCGGTTTTCGCGACGGTTCTGTAACTTCTTTCTCCGTATTTGATCGCCAAATATCGGATTTGCAAATCCAGGCAATGCATGCCCCCGAAGTGTTGGGAGATATCCAGCAGGCGATCGAAAAGAAGTCCCTTTCCCAGTCACAGAAAGGATTGTTGGAACAACATTTTAAGTTGAATCATTCGGAACCTTATGAGCGGTTTTTATCCGAACGAAAAGTGGTTCGTGAAAAATTTTGCCAAACCCAAAATTCGGTAACAGAAATTATGGTGATGCGTGAGTTAACGGAACCTCGCCCTGCTTTCGTGCTAGACCGAGGTTTGTATGACGCGCCCTTGGACCCCGTCGACATGCTGACGCCCGAGGCTCTCCCAGTTTGGGACAGCTCGTATCCTAAAAATCGTTTGGGCTTGGCTCAGTGGATGACGGCTCCCCAGCACCCTTTAACTGCGCGGGTTGCTGTCAATCATTTCTGGCAATTGGTTTTTGGCAACGGGCTTGTCCGGACGCCAGAAGATTTTGGTCGACAGGGTTCCCAGCCGAGTCATCCGGAATTGCTCGATTGGTTGGCGAATGACTTCGTTGATCATGGTTGGGATGTTAAGCGATTGCTAAGACAATTGGTCACCAGCGAAGCCTACCAGCAGTCGTCGACGTCCGATGCCGACTTGCTGCAACGCGATCCCTCTAATGAATGGTTGGCACGCGCGCCCGTCTATCGGCTCTCAGCGGAAATGTTGCGGGACAATATTTTGGCTGTCAGTGGGTTGTTGGTCGATCAATTGGGTGGCCCTCCGGTTCGGCCTTATGAATTACAAGCAGCCTTTAAGCCCGTGGAACCGGACGCGGGCGCGGGACTGTATCGTCGTAGCCTTTACACCTATTGGAGGCGTACGGGACCGGCGCCAGTGATGCTGACACTTGACGCTGCGAAACGGGATGTCTGTCGCGTGCAACGGGAACGTACTTCGTCTCCCTTGCAGGCGCTCGCCATGTTGAATGGGCCGCAGTTTGTAGAAGCCAGTCGTGCTCTCAGTCAGCGACTTATCGCTAAACACACCGCCGCGGAAAGCGACGCAATTCTCACAGATATGTTTCGCATATTAACAAGTCGATATCCCAGCGAAAATGAGAAAGACATTCTGCAACAGCTTTATCAACAGCAGTTGGATTATTTTCATGCGAATCCTGAGATGGTCACCCAATATTTGGGGGTCGGGCAGTTTGGTGATTATCAAACACCACAACCAGCCAACCCGGCAATGGACCTACCAACCTTGGCAGCCTGGTCGACGGTCGCCAATACCTTGATTAACCACGATGAATGTGTCACGAAAAGATGAACATGAAACGTACAAGTCAGCAAACGCGGTGCACCGGATTCGACTCTTCATGGGGTATGTCACGGCGCAAATTCCTGCATCAGTTTGGGATGGGGGTTGGGGGGATTGCCTTAGCGGATCTCGTGGGCAAAGAGGCTGCAGCCAGCACCCAAGAAGCCGCCCTGCCAAACCTGCATCATGCTGCCAAAGCGAAACGTGTCATCTTTTTATTCCAAAGCGGAGGGCCCTCGCAAATTGATTTGCTGGATCGCAAGCCGCAATTAAATGAGCTGCATGGTCAGCAACTACCAGACTCTGTTCGACAGGGTCAGCGGCTCACTGGGATGAGTGGGAATCAATCGAGTCTGCCGCTCGTGGGCTCTCCCTTTAAATTCGCGCAGCACGGAGAGTCGGGGCAATGGATTAGTGAGTTGTTACCACATACGGCTAAAATGGCCGACGATTTATGCATTGTGAAATCCATGCACACCGAGGCCATCAACCATGGTCCGGGCGTGACATTCGTGCAAACGGGTTCGCAATTCCCGGGACGTCCCAGTATGGGAGCGTGGCTGGATTATGGGATGGGGTCCGCCAACGAAGAGTTGCCTTCGTTTGTGGTTATGGTGACCAAAAATAAAGCGGGGCAACCGCTGGTTTCCCGACTTTGGGGGAATGGTTTTTTACCCGCAAGGCATCAAGGAGTCCGGTTTCGAGCAGGCAAAGATCCTGTGCTTTATTTGAATAATCCTGCGGGCCTTGATTCCCGAGCGAAGAAACAAATGCTCGACGCGTTACAGCGACTGCATGAGGCCAAACTAGCTCAACAGGCGGACCCTCAATTGGAGACTCGCATCGCCCAATACGAAATGGCTTTTAAGATGCAGTCGTCGGTCCCGGAGGTCGTTGATACGAGCACCGAATCGCCTGAAACTTTAGAGATGTACGGACCTGATGTCAGTAAACCAGGAAGTTACGCGGCTCACTGCTTGATGGCTCGTCGGTTAGCGGAACGCGGAGTGCGGTTTATTCAGCTTTATCATCCAGGTTGGGACCAACATGGCAGCTTACCGGGCGGCTTGGCAACGCAATGCAGAGAAACGGATCAACCTTCTTGGGCCTTGGTGCAAGATCTGAAGCAACGCGGTCTGTTGGATGATACGCTCGTCGTCTGGACCGGTGAATTTGGACGAACCAATTATTGCCAAGGAAAATTATCAACGAATTTCGGCAGAGATCATCATCCACGATGCTTTTCCATGTGGCTTGCCGGAGGTGGGGTAAAGCCAGGTGCTCAATACGGCAGCACCGATGAACTCGGTTACAATATTGCCGAAAATGGTATGCACGTTCATGATTTGCAGGCCACGATTCTGCATTTGTTAGGGATTGATCATGAACGTCTGACTTACAAACACCAAGGCCGCCGTTACCGGTTAACGGATGTTCACGGACAAGTCGTGAAGGCGCTCTTGACCTAAAATTCATCGACTCTTTTAGAGGCACTACCCAAGAAGGATTTACGATGTCAAAGTTTTCCCGGCGGACATTTAATCAGGGAACCTTAGGGTCTCTGTTAACGTTTTCTTTGCTTGAGTCGCTTTTCGGAAGCGACGCGTTTTTAGAGGGCATCAAACCGGTTACCAGTAAGTGGTTGTCTGATCTCAACGATTTGGGTCAGAGCGTGAAAACGCAAAAAATCACGCAGATGCAATGGCAGGAGCAAGTGGAATTGTTGATGGCTCAAGTCAATCTGCAAGACTTGATGAAATTTGTAGACTTCGACAAGTTGACACGCAATCTTAAGTTTGCCGAACGTGGGGAAAAACCTATTCGTTTTTCGTTTCCCGAGGTCGAGGGCCTGCCCACAAAAATTATTTTTGGGCATCAAGTTTTCGCCATGAAAAAGGGACGTGCGATAGCTCCCCACGGTCACAACAATATGGCAACCGCATTCTTGATGTTGCAAGGGCAGTGTCACGGTCGGCATTACGACCGAGTGGAAAATCATGAAGATTTTCTCATCATTCGGCCAACGATCGATAAGCAATTTAAGGTGGGTGAGTATTCAACCATATCAGATCATAAAGATAATATTCACTGGTTCGAAGCGACCTCGGAAAACGCCTTTATCTTCAATATTCACGTGCTGAATATTGATGCGAACATTAAACAGGGAGGCCGTGTGTACGTGGATCCGCTGGGGGAAACCCTAGACGGCGGTTTGATGAAAGCTAAGCGATTAACTCACAAAGAGGCCTATCAAAAGTTCGGTTAGAGGAAGAGGTTTTTCCCCGAGCGTTTTGGTTATCAGGGGGAATCCGCGAGCAGTGTCTTGGATCCACGGCCTAACTCGCCAAACACCAAAACGGTATCCCAGAACTCGGCGTCGACGCGCTCGATTTGCGAGGGCTCTACATAGATTAGATTACCCGCCCATGCGTCCGGCGCTCCCGGTAAATACACGGCTACCAACTGTTCATTAATTCGTTCGATTTCGAAACCGATTCGGCGGTGATCTTGTAACTGTACAAACACGGGCTTCATATTGGGTTTTTGGGAAGCTCCCCCGATGCTGCCGCGCATTTGCTCCTTGATGATCGTGTAGCGAGGAAACAGCATGCTGATGTTCTTTTCGAACAGCGAACTGATGCGTTTGCCAACGGAGCGGCGCGCTAAGACGCCGGCCACAAAGCAAGCGGATATGATGATGGCAATGGCCACGCCAACCAAGAAAGCAGCATTAGAGGCCGTAAAGGATGGGAATTGTTCGCTGAGGAGATTTGTGACCATTCGAATCACAGGGACAAGTTGTCCAATCAACGCACCCAATACGATCAGTGGTAGCAGGAAAAACAGACCCCCGATGGCGGTGGTCTTGAGGAAACCGAACGTCTTGATAGCCTTCTTCATGGTAGCATCCCCTACCCTTTTTAATGTGGGTTACGCAGCGCGACGGAGTTTGGGAATCTCAATGTTCGGAAGCGCGACGGTAGGTAAATGGGCAGGCCCGCTACTGGAGTATTCCGCTAAACATTGTTTGTAATCCAAAAACCAAGCCCGCATCTCAGGGCTTACTCCCGTGGTGGTTGCTGGCAAGGCTTGCTCGTGCGACCAGATGATGTTCAGGGCGAGAAAATGCAGGATCGGTGCATGATCGAAATAGGAGGTGTGTACGAGTTCCTTACCGCTTAACTCCATTCCGAATGAATCCATACTGGAGACAAACGAGGGTTGAGCAATCAGTTTTCGAAGTTTCGGTCCTAGACTTTGCGAGGACTGATTGGCCACATCAAGAATCTGCTTGCTAATGGATTGGGGAACCGCCGGAACATCCGGACCAAAGGGTGGGATCAGGGGGCAAGGTGCGACATCTACAACTTCCGCGGCCGGCCGATTATTGCCTTGGGCCGTTTTTACCACCATGCCGCGAATCATTGTATCCAGCGATGGACGAAATAGATTGTTGTAGATGGGTGCCAACACCCAAAACCACGGCCGAGATAACAAGGAAATGGTATCCGAGAGATAGACTCGTTCATGGGGTACCAATTTTCCCACGAATGAAACCGATAAATCTAGCGTGGCTCTTAAACCATTGATGGCTTCGTCATCCGGTGTGTAGATGCCAAGCCACCGATCGGCAAATCGTCGCATGGCGCGTTCCTCGGCCCGTTGTTCAAAACGAATACGTAGAGAAGCCAGAACGGGTTTCGCGCACCAACTGGCCAGCAGCAAAGCGATATAGCCAAATAATAAAATTCCGCCGAGGATAATCCAGCCTTCCAGCGTCTGGAACAGGAACTCGCTGAAGGGTTGCCCAGAATCGGGATCGAAGCTTCCCATTCGAACCCCCTCCGGGAGTTCTGTGAAGCTAACTCCCAAAAAGGACATCAGGCGTTGGATGGGGGCGCGTATCATCGTCGCAGCGAGCCCGACCTCGGAGGTGTGTTTCAAAATAATGCCGTCGTCCATTTCACCACGCGAGATGGCGCCCGGAATGTTGATCATCCAGTCGAAAACGCGATAGAAGGGCACCATCAGAGAAGCGGCCAGGAACATATAAATCAAGCTAATGGCATTCCAGGGCGAACGAGTGCGATGCCTCAAGAATGGCGTGCCGACCGTGGACCAACTCCGCAAATTTTTGAGCGGTTTTTTTTGAATGGTGGCTTTCTTTAACGCTAACCAAATTACGGATCCACCGTGACTGTGGCCGACCAAATGGTAAGGTTTGCCAGCCTCTTCCAAAGGCTTGATGTAGTCCAACAGTTCTGAAGCGGCTTTGGAACGAGCTCGTTCATTGTTGTCTCCTGACCAACGAAAAAGCTGCCCCTCTTTGGCCAATGCAACATCTGCGGGTAGTTTTTCCTGCAATTCCCGGTAAGCATCGCTGCCTACTTGCCACCAGGCTTTGCCGCGGTCTTCGTCAGATGATGCGAAGGTTCCGTGAACACAAACGACCTGCTCGGAGACTGCGGAACGGCGCGGACTGGATTTACGTCGAATCGGCAGTTCGGAAAATATAGTACTCATGGAATTTCGCTTGGTAGTAATGGGTGCGGAAAGGTACTGAATTCGCTTGCCAGCTGCAAGCTTGATCGGCCTCGTCAAAAGCATGACGTGAAGGGAGCCGTCCATGAGGCGCGAAGGCACGTACTGCTGATTAGCGATTTCTTGTTTTTGAACATACTTCTGCGACTTGTGTCCCGTGCTGAGAAGCGTCATCCTAAATGGGATTGCATGACGGCACTTTGAGTGCCAGCACGCCGTCCTAAGAACGAAATACAACGAGATAAAGATTCGACAGGGGGTTTCGGTTGACGGAACATGAAATAACAGACTTAGGCTGCGTCTCAAATTTGGACGTGATAAGACGTTTTGTTTCTCTGAAGGGCCTGCATATCCTCGACATCGGCTGCGGGGATATGGGATTCACGCGTCAGTTGACCGAGGCGGGAGCGATTGCTTTAGGTATCGATCCGGATTCCAGGCAGGCCGAAAAGAATCGAGCGGCAGCTGCGGAGCGAGGTTTGAATTTTGAACAGGCTGGCGCTGATGCGATTCCCGTTGCTGACCAGACTTTTGACGGTGTTTTCTTTGCCTATTCGTTGCATCACATCCCGGAGGCACTTTATGGCAAGGTCTTTAGTGAGGTTGAACGGGTGCTGAAACCGGAGGGGTTTTTATATGTCATTGAGCCGACGGACTGCCCTCTCAATCAGGTAATGCGTCACTTTCACAACGAGGATCGTGAACGAGCTGCGGCTCAGCAGGCTCTGCAAACGCTGGCAGCGCCTTTGTTTCGGTCGCTGCAAGTGGTGACGTACCATAGTGAATCGATCTTTGAGTCCTTCGAGCAATTCGCTGAGCGATTCTCAAGTCGTACTTTCAATCCGCATTACACGGCGGAGGATGTTCGCCAAGAGGCCGTTCGGCAAGCTTTCGCTGAGCAAGGGGGAGTCGAGCATCGATTCCAATCTCCCAAGCAGGTCATGTATTTGAAGGGAAAGGTCAACACATAAGGATGAAACTGAGGGGAGATTAAATCTCGCGGCAGCGGGAGATCTCACGCTGCAATTCCCTGAGACCCTAAACCCCCAAAAGTGACCGGTCTTGAAGTGGCTGAGATCGTGATCGTCTTTCATCGATCCAGCCTAAGCGGTGAGCTGGGTATCGGTACGGCACCCATTACCTAATTAGCCTCCGCAACTGCCCGTCGCGTCCCGTTGTTTGTCAGCTTCTAAGGTGCTATTGTCTGGGGACATAAAAAGGATAAGGGCTTCCTTCATTGAAATGTGGCATCAAGCGACGCGAATTTGCCAACCGGGATGGAGGCTCTGCTCGAATCAATCGAATTTTTTAAGATGCGAGGAAAACCATGTCAGATGTTGATACCCGTGAAATTGGTGGTGGAGCTGGTCTGCAAAAATTCTGTGCCCAAGTTTGGTGGTTGGTGTTATTGCGGGGGATTTGCTTACTGATACTAGGTATCCTGTTAGTAACGCGACCGGCACTAACGGCGGTGGTGCTCATGCAATTTATCGGTGCGTATTTCTTGGTCGATGGACTGTTTACCATCATCCATGCGTTCCAAGGGACTCGCCATAGATCGAATTGGGGTTGGGGCGTATTAATGGGCGTCCTGGAAATGCTGACCGGTCTGATCATTTTTGCACAACCATTTATCAGCACGGTGATTGCTGCGGATATGCTGGTCTTCATCGTCGCATTTATGGCATTCCTGTTTGGTTTTGTCGGCTTGGTTACTTGGTGGCAGGTTCGGCATGACTTGAATGGGGGATGGGGGATGCTGGCGGGGTCTCTACTGGCTCTATTTGCCGGTGTGATTTTATTGCTGTACCCCGAGCAATCTGCCAAGACTTATTTGATTCTGATGGGAGTCGGAGCCATTTTGGGTGGCATTGTCCAAATCTTCGCTTCTTTCATGGTGCGTAAATTAGGCAAAGAGGGACTGGCGGCTTTGCAGGACTAGGTTTTGCATTTGACCCACGGTCGATTCTCTTAATAAATCCAAAAAAAGCCCTCGCTCAGGTTGTTACCTGTTCGAGGGCTTTTGCGTTCTACTTCAGTGCTGATTCACTTGAAAGCAATTCAGCTGATAGGGCACACCTTTCAGCTGCGATTTTTGATCTGCATTACCGGCTGAATGCGGGCGGCGGAGGTAATTGCAGTGCTTGGCTTTGATTGGCAAGATCCTGTGCGTAGTGCTTTAACAATCCGAGTGTGGACTGAAATTCCGCGTCGTTGGTTAAGCTGGCATAGCGAGGGTCTTTTTCGATTGCTTCGAAATGACTGATCGCAACATTGAGCGCTTGTGGGTCGGCATGACCATTCCCATTAAATACTTCTGCAGGCAATGCTAAATAACTTTGCCAAGCGGGGTCAATTTTTTGATATAGCTGCCGTGCAAAACGAGCCAGTTCATCTCGCACATGAGTCGTCTCTTCGATGGAATGCTGCTCAGCAAGAATCGTTTGTGGCGCGGTTTGGGTTGCCGACGCATTTTGTGTAGGAGCGACGCCGCCCTCCCTGACGCCTGTGTACTGAGCGATCCGAGCGACCAGCGTTTGTGCTACTTGTGGAATGATCACCGCATTGGTTGCTGGATCACGACGATAAAACTCGGCGTTCTCTAATTGATCCACATCGATTACGGAGCCATCCAGTGAGACACCGATGAAAAGGCCTCGACTGCGCGACCAGGAGTAAATCTCGGCGCTGAAGTTACCATCCGTAGCGGCCCCAGCCTGTCCGCCCACTGGTCCTGCCGCAATCGCGGCGTCGGCACCCAGGGTAAATTTACCGGATAGCAAACCTTGGACACTTCGTTCCGTTTTGAAAACCAGAACGACATCGGTTCTTTGGACACCGACTTGCCAGCCGATATTCCCACCCGTCAAATTAATGAATATGGGTGCGTGCCAGCCCGCTTGATTATCACGAATGACCAACGTCCCTTTGCCGTGCCTTGCACCAATTACGAAACTTCCCTTAAGCACATTGGGAATAATGGCTACGGCATACGCATCGCGTAGCATGCTTTCAGGAATGGCTTGAGCTGGGGTGCTCATGATGCTGTCCAAGACGGTGATCGATTGACTTACAATCTCGTCTTCTCGAGTTTGTGCTTCTAGGCATGGGTGAGTTGCCAAAAGGGCGATGCCGAATGCGATCGCCAATGGCAATTTTCGCAAATCCATCATGGGTGTTACGTCCTTGTAAATAGAATCCGTTTCTGGGTGCCCATAATCTATCGGCCGCCGGAAAAGGGGGTCAAGGTGAATCGCGATGCTGGCGTCGTCAAATTAACGAACTTTGGTAATGCACTTCGATGACTCTATTCGGCCGTATTCCGCGGAATGCTTGCGGTGACGGTTATGGGGACTGCGTCTTGGGTCCGCAGCGTTGCTTTTTCCATGCGATAATCGGATTGCTTTATAATCCACTCCATTTCCATCAGCACTTCAGTGGGCCGAATTTGGATTTTTGCAGGGATTTTCACGTGACGCGTGACGCCATGAACCGTTAATCGCCCGTTTAATTGATAGCTTCCCAGTTCATCCGTCGCTTCAATCGAAGTTGAGAGAAAGGAAGCGGTGGGAAAGTTCTTCACTTCGAAAAAATCTTTCGATTTCAAATGGCGGGTCAGTAACCCGATTCGCGTTTTAACCGAGTCCATTTCAATCTGGACCTCCAGTTTTGCCTCCGCTGGATCTTTGCCTTGTATGTCAATAAACCCGGAGAAGCGTTGGAAAGAGCCGGACTGGGTCATGGGCCCTGCTTTTCCTTGAAAGGTTATTTGGGTGTTGTCGGGTTCTAAAAGCAGTCGACCAAGTGAGCCCTGTTCATCGGTGGCAAGGTTCTCGTCAACAAGCTCCTCTTCGATAACCGACGAAAAAGCGTCTGCGTCTTCGGACACCACCGCTTTACCAGCTTGGCAACCACTAAAGCCAAACACGCCATAAACCGCAAACAATAAAAGCAACCACGCTTTCATGGGTGAACTTTCTTTTTTCATGGAATTAATTCCTCTTCGGCAAACAACTGGCTTTGTACCGCCAATTCCAATTCGTCGAACTCTGCGGACCGCAAACCCACATGCTTCCACAGCACGATGTAATCACGATAGAGCACGACTGTGTTTTCACGATTCGAATCGACTTTCCAAGCTCTTAAATCGTCGGTCCGTGTCGCGGGATCGAGCAGGCTGATGGACAAGTGCTGGAGCTGATTGCTGCGTGCCATCTGCTCAATATCCGCTGCCGTTCCATCGGTCAAAACAAGAAACACGTTGAGATCCGATGGTTGATGTTTTTCGGCCAAGGCCTCCAAGCGATTCGCCAGACTGACCGTGTTTGCACTGTTTTGAGCAAAAATTAAAATGGCCGGTTGGTCTAAATAAGTGCAAACCGGACAGTGCTTAGTGCCCGCGTCAGGTCCACTGATATGAAGAGGATTAAAGGCAGTAACCTCATCTCCAACGGCCAAGCCTCGGTTTTCGGAATTGTTTAATATTGTGTTGCTTAACATCCCATCCGATAGGCGCAGATGTTTCAGGGAAGATTGGCAACCTGTTTGAATCAATAATGGAAGCATTAGAAAAAAAAGTGCAGATCGACTGAAAAAGACTATCAATGGTGTTCCGTTCCCTTTGCTTGAGCACTCCGAATACCGGTGAATACTCATTTCGGGGACTCAGCTTCAAGGTCGGTTGGTGACTTTGGAGTGACTTAGCTGGCAAAACTCGATAGCATTCGCGGGTAGATCCTGGCGAAGCGAAAGCCCCCGAGCATTTTTCGTGCAGCGTTAGCGGCCCCGTCGATCATGTGGGAATCGGCGCCCGTAAGTCACGGCTTTGGCGATACACTGGGGTGGGTGTGAAGGAATGCCATGGTCGATTAATTCTCGTTTTGGGAGTGTGTGAAGGTATGAGAACTTGCTGCTTTGCTTTGGGGCCACTGATTTTTTCGTTGCTGGCTCTAGCGGTGACGGCTGGCTTAAGCCAGGAAGAAAGTCCATTTCAACCCGGAATGGTGATTCGCGATTTTGGTGAAGTCGCTGAGGTTGAGGCTGATGTGACCATTCCCCAAGGCACACAGTTCAAGATTCGCTTCGACGTAAACGCTCAGGCTAATCCGGGAAAGTTGAATCGCACGATTGATTTGGCGGCCCGTTTTATCAACATGCACGTCGCCGCGGGCGTACCCAAAGAGGCGATTCACCTGGCGTTAGTTATTCACGGCGGCGCGGTCTTGGATGTAACGACCCAGGAGCACTTTGCTCGTGTTTACCCTGAACGCCAGAACCCGTCCGCTGCTGCTGTTAAACAATTACAAGACTGTAATGTTCAATTTATCGTCTGCGGACAAAGTATCGCTTGGCAGTCCATTTCAAAAAACGAATTGCTGCCAGGCGTCCAAATCGCCTTGTCAGCTATGACGGCGCATGAATTGTTGGCCCAGCAAGGCTTTACGTTGAACCCGTTTTAGTGAGTTGGGAAAGTCATGAAGGTCAATTTTTTGAATTGAGAGCCTTCATGCGGGCCGCTTCAAATTCATCGCCCGGATTCCATGCGGGTAGATTGGGTTGGTTGGCCGTCTCTAAACCGAGATGGAACATGAGTCGAGCATCTTGTAACGCGCCTCCTAAATTCCAATCTTCGCGATACTCGTCGCTTGTTTGGTGATAGACGTTTTCCGTCCATTCCCGTAATTGTTGCGGACCCCATTCTTGAGGTTTGCCTACGACATGCGTTCCCGAACCGAGATAGACTCCGGGAACACCGACTTTGGCTAGACTGAATTGATCAGAGCGGTAATAGTATCCCCGATCGGGAAATTGATCCCCTACGACCACCCTGCCCTGCCACCCGGCCAGTGCATCGACCGCTTTATCCATATCTGATTTACCGCGTCCGATCACGACCACATCGTGAGTTGGGCCGAGAATATTGACGCCATCAATGTTGATGACCGCAGCCAGATTACCGACTGGTACAGGAGGGTTAGCTGCAAGGTATTCTGAGCCGAGTAAACCTTGTTCTTCTGCGCCGACCGAAGCAAAGAGAATTGATCGTTTCGGTTGCATCGAATCTGGAAGTTGAGCAAAAGAACGCATGATTCCTAGCATCACAGCCACTCCAGATGCATTATCGATTGCTCCGTTATAGATATTGTCACCACGCTCGTCTCGCGTATCTGATAGACCGATGTGATCGTGGTGGGCTGTGTAAACAACCCATTGTTTGGAAAGTTCGGGATCGGTTCCGGGAAGCAATCCAAGGACATTCCCGGTGGTCCGCTCTCGCACCCGGCAATCCATGTGCAAAGAAAGTTTGCTCTTAAGATCGACGGGTTGAAAGTTCTTCTGTAACGCGGCCTGCCGCAGTTTCTCGAGGTCAAAGCCGCTGGCTGCCACCAACTTTGCCGCCGCCGCGTCCGTCAACCAACCTTCGACTGGCAACCGTCCTTGGGACACGCCACCGAGCGCCATCTGTTCACCGGTCCATGAGGTTTGGATGACCTGCCAAGGGTAACCCGCCGAAGGTGTGGTATGAATAATGAGTGCTCCGATTGCTCCCATTTCAGCCGCTTTGGCATACTTGTAATCCCAGCGTCCGTAATAGAGGCGAGTGCGACCCGCAAAAAGTTCAGGATCTGATTCTAAGTCATTGTTCAGAACCAGCAGGATTTTTCCTTTAACGTCGACATCTTTAAAGTCATCCCACTCATATTCGGGAGCTTGCATGCCGTAGCCTACGAAAACGACATCGGCGTCGGAAACGTCGACGGTCTCCACGGGCTGTCCACAGGTGAGTATGTAATCATCAGAATTCTTGAAATCTAAATCACCACTGGGCGTATCGAAAGATAAACGGGCTGGCGGTTTAGTGGTAACGCCTACCAGTGGCACAGTTTGAATAAAGCTGCCATCTTGGCCGGCGGGTTTTAATCCCGCTAATTCAAATTGAGAGACAATGTAATTCTGTGCTAATAAATCGCCACGGGTACCAGGACCACGCCCTTCCAGTAGGTCATCAGCCAGGAACTTAATATCCGCCCGTAACGATTTTTCATTAATGGCCTGTTTGGCAATTTTCTCGGCGGTCGCGGTAGGTTGAATTTCACGCTGCGGTGAATCCTGTGCGTTCAACGCCGTCTGCACGAGCAGAAGATAACCGGTTGCCACAAACAGGCTTGGGTAGCGCATGAACAACGAGTTTCTTTTATTTACTGGATTCATCGCTTACCTGCTTTTTGTCGTACGTAAATTCTTAATCGTTTTTTGTCGTAGTCTTTGGCATTCTGTTTAAATGTCCAATCGCTGGTCGCTCCAGGGCTATTGCCAATCCCGATATCTGCGCCGACCCCTTGATTCCAATGGTTGATGGCAAACAGGGTGCGTTTGGCCCCGGTGTCGTGAATTTGCATGGATCCGTAACCATCTTCGCTACCGTATGGTTGATCTCCAAAATCGAAGCGTTGATCTGACGCCCCTGGAATGGAGGCGGCGTTAGGTTCTGCGTAGTTGTTAGGCCAAAACTCTATGTTCCCTTCCAGAACTTCCGTACTAGTGGGAACGCTGGAAGTATTCGAGAAAACTTTGACGCCCTTAACTTCTTGCTGGAAGGCAGCCGCGGATTTGGGAGTCGGGATACCAATTTGCCGCGCGTCATCCGTAAAGGCATCAAGGGAAATGACTAATTTTTGGTCGCCCATAGATTTGGATTCCAATTCAAGGAAATAGGCGATACGGTCAAACTTTTTAATCGTGGATGCTCGGTTAACATCGTAGGTGATGGTGGGGCCAAGCTTGTTAAGGTCTAAATCATAGACCAGTTCATAGTCGTCACTATCAGGCAGAAGCTCCATAAACGTTGGGATCTTACCGTGACGAACAGCGGCCACGGGTAGTCCGGTAGGGCCTGTCAAATTGGGTTCCGCAAGTTTGTTCCAGGCGAAGCGAAAAGCCGTAGGTTGGGACACCTTTGGTGATTTTAAGATGACCGCATTGCCGACGATTTCTGCCGTGGCCGGTTGGAAACCGTCAGAGCCAGCACCGACTAATTCGAAGTGGCTGGGCGGTTTGTTATCGCGAGTTTGTAGGTCGCCCGCGGTATCAAAAATAACTTTAAGACCACCCGGCATCATTTCCATCGCTTTGAATTCAGGGCTGTTCGCCTCGGGAACACTTTGACCATATACATCTTGTAATGCCAAATTCGCCAAGCGTTTACCAACGTCTTGTTTATTAGGTGGATGAATATTGTTGAGGGTCGTGATGTCGTTGGTCACAACCATGCCTGTATTGGGAAGACTTAATGTGGCGGATTGAGCTTCCCAGAGTTCGGGTAATGTCTCGGGATTGTCGTTGCCGTACTGAAAGGGCGCGATTTGTACGAATAGAAAAGGAAAATCACCTTGTTCCCAAATAGACCTCCAGCCGTTTATGAGGGCCTTCTTTTTTTCGAAGTACATCATGCCATCGTTGCGATTGCTTTCTCCTTGGTACCAGAGGGCACCTCGAATGGGCAAGCCAACCAAAGGGTGGATCATGCCGTTGTAAAGCGCCGTCGGTTCTCCGCTGCCGTTTAATGGGCGCAATTCGTTGGGGTGAGCGGGACTGGGAGGTGTGACTTCCAAGCTTCCCATTTTGGATCTAGCCTGGGCCAGCCACTGTGCCGTTGCGTCGACATGCTTATTCATACGTTGTATGTGTTGCGTCGTGCCGGGCGTTCGCTGCATCGTTAATTGGTGTAAGTCCTTTAATGCGGGTACCTGCTGCATACCGACCGTACTGGTCCAAGGTTCGACCCGAGTGCCACCCCAACTGGAGTTAATTAATCCGATGGGGACATCCAATGCCTCCTGCAATCTCCGCGCGGTGTAGTAGCCTGCAGCCGTAAAATCCGCCACCGTTGCGGGCGAACAAACCTCCCATTGAGTATTTTCAATATCGGCCTGAGGCGTTGGGGATACTTTGCGAGGTACCTTTAAGTGGCGAATGAGCGGATGGTTGGCGGCTTTGATCTCCGCATCCGGGTTACCAGAGGCTGCCACGCTCCATTCCATATTTGATTGACCCGAGCACAACCAGACCTCACCCACCAATACATCTTTCAATTCAATGGGTTGAGAGGATTGGTTGCCGCTGATGCTCAGCACATAAGGTTTTTTGCTGGCCGTCATGGCTGGTAACTGTACTTGCCATTCACCGTCAGTGTTTGCTTTGGTTTCCTGCGTTTTTCCGGCAAAGTTGACCGTGACCTGTTCGTTAGGATTGGCCCAACCCCAGATTTCGATTGGCATCTTTTGTTGCAATACCATGTGGCTGCTGAAAAATTTCGGAATGCGAATATCCGCGCATGCTACCTGATGGCAGAGCAATCCAATCAGAATCATAATGGCGGGGATAATGTTGCGGGCCCGTAGACAAAGGGAGAGCTTCTCAAGCATGTTAAACGTCTCTAAAGAGGAATGGATGCCTTTACGATTGTCACATCATAGCGTCGAATTCGTGGAGTGCCAAAGATGTTAAGTATTGAACCGCACCCGCAGCTTGATGTGGCGATTTTTTGTAGCCAATTTGCCAAGCCGCTGGGTCAAGTAACAACCCCTGCGGTGGTTTTGGATTATTTGCAGCAGCGGGTTCAATCTCCCATGACCAGCGAGGACGCCGTGCGAAAGGCGGTTCGCGATATGTTGCGTTGCCGCGGCTATAAGCCGACGGGGCGCGGCAAGCCTGCGTCTGAATATCTTGCCAAGGCACTGGCCGCGGAACGACTGGGAAGTGTCAATGCTGCAGTGGATACCTGCAATGCCGTATCGCTGAATAGCGGTTTGCCAATCAGTGTGATCGATCTACACAAAGCAGCCGGGCCTTGGAGCATTGCAGCGGCGGACGCAGAGGCTCAGTATGTGTTTAACCCCGCGGGACAAGTCATCGCATTGGCGGGCTTGCTCTGTTTGTTTGATGCCAACGGGCCCTGTGCCAATGGGGTCAAGGATTCACAAAGAACCAAAACCGACGAAACCACCTCGCAAACGCTAACCGTTATATGGGGCACGCATGGTTTGCCTGGGCGTACTGCCGAGACCGCTCAGTGGTATCTCGAGTTGCTGACGCTCTGCGGCGCGACGTCCGAGCAGTGGTAAAAGGGGCGACCTGCGACTCAGACGAACCCCATGTTTACCCACTTCAGGCGATTGATCCGCCAAAGCGGGGTTCCTTGGTGTCCCAGCGTCAGTTGCCCCCTGCCCTGATTTGCCTTAGCCCTGTTAGACTGGGCAAATGACTAAATCAGATCTGCCTCAGCGAGTTCTCGATCATGTGAATCGAGAGAATTACAAACCTGTCAAACCACGCGTGATCGCAAAGCAGCTCAAGTTGCTGCCCGATGAGCTTCCGTTATTAAAGAAAGCGATCAAACGCCATGTTCGTGACGGACGTCTAGCCTACGGTCCCAAGCATTTGGTGTTGTCGGTAGCGCCGCGCGAGAAGACCTCCCAGGTAAAAGCAAAGGCTGGAAAAGCAGCAGCCAAACCAAGCAGTAAAAAGACAGATCCTCAGAATAAAAATAAACACCGCACTCATCGCAAGTCCAACGCGAACGAGATCGTCGGGCGATTTTCCCGAGCGACGGGTGGGTTCGGTTTTGTAACGCCGCTGCTTGACCCGGAAATTACTGCGGATGCAAAGATCCCAGATGATGTGTTCGTGACACAGAGGCAAACGCTGGATGCCGCGACCGGTGACTTAGTCAAGGTGGCGATAAGTTCCCGCCGTCAGGGTCCCCGCATGCGGACCAGCGGTCGAATCATCGAAGTGTTGGAGCGGCGGACTCATCAGTTCGTGGGCACTTATCATGAACGTGGCGAGACGGGCATGGTGGCTATCGATGGGGGGCTGTTCGAATCGGCCGTTTATGTGGGAGACGCCAGTGCCAAGGCTTGTCAGGTCGGCGACAAGGTGGTGGTGGAAATGGTACGTTTCCCGGGCCCCGAGCGAAACGGAAATTACCGAAATGGCGAGGCTGTGATCGTCAAGGTACTGGGGGATCGAGGACAGCCCGGTGTCGATACGATGACCGTGATTGCTGAGTTTGGGTTGCCAGGTGAATTCAGTGAACAAGTGCTCGAAGACGCGCGGCAAGAAGCGGAGAAATTCGACGAATCAATCGAAGGAAGAACCGACTTTACCAGCGAGACAGTGGTCACGATTGATCCCAAGACAGCTCGGGATTTCGATGACGCCATTTCACTCAAAAAACTAAGTAACGGACACTGGCAACTGGGAGTGCATATTGCAGATGTCTCCCATTTCGTGAAACCCAATACCGAACTGGATAACGAGGCCTACCGACGAGCGACCAGTATCTATCTGCCGGATCGGGTCATTCCGATGCTTCCGGAGGTGATCTCCAATAACTTGGCCAGCCTGCAACCTGACCGCGTGCGGTACACCTTAAGTGCTTTAATAGAATTTACGGCAGAGGGGGTTCCGGTAACGACGGAAATGCATCGCGGTGCGATCAAGAGTTGTCATCGATTTAATTACGAGGAAATCGATGAATACCTCGCGGATGACAAGCCTTGGCAAGAAAAGCTCGAGCCGGATGTTTTCCGTGTCGTGCGCGACATGCACACCTTGGCAATGATGTTGCGGAAAAGGCGGATGACACGTGGTTCCTTCGATTTGGCGATCCCAGAAGTCGAAATTCTGCTCGATAAAGATGGCCGAGTCAGCGGCGCAACCACGCGTGACAATACAGAGAGTCACCAGGTGATCGAAGAATTTATGCTGGCCGCTAACGAAGCGGTTGCCCAGCACCTCGTAGATCAAGAACTCTATTTGGTACGCAGAATCCATGAAACGCCATCGCCGAAAAAACTTACGGACCTCAAAGAGCTGCTAAGTGACCTTGGTTATGAAGCGGAGAATCTGAGCAGCCGTTTTGAAATGAAACGCATTATTGAGGAATCACGTGGCACGCCCGAGAGTCGAGCGGTGCATTTTGCGATTTTACGAGCAATGCCGAAAGCGATTTATTCGCCAAGGGAACTAGGGCATTACGCACTGGCGAGTAACGCTTACTGTCATTTCACCAGCCCAATTCGACGTTACCCGGATTTGATTATCCACCGCATGATCGAAGCTCTAATTGCCGGGCAAAAACCCGCGGCCGATTTCGCCTTGCTCTCTCGGTTAGGGCAGCACTGCAGTGAGTTGGAGCAACGTGCTGTGAAGGCGGAACGTGAGTTGATCAAGCTGAAATTAATCAACTTCTTGCGGGAGAGAATTGGTCAAGAAATGGACGGGGTGATTTCTGGTGTGGAATCATTCGGCTTATTCGCTCAAGGAATTGAACTGCCCGCCAGCGGGTTTATTCCCATCGAAAGTTTGCCGGGCGATAAATATCACTTTGACCGCAGTACTCGGACCTTGGAAGGATTTCGCAAAGGCAACCGATTCCGCATGGGTGACCCGGTGCGAATTCGTGTCATCAACGCAGACCCCGATCGGCGAGAAATTGAGTTCGCTTTAATTTTGGGACGCCATGGTCGGACGATTTCGGAGACCGAAAAATCGACAGTGAAATCCGCCGAATTGCCGGGCGCGAGTCGTCGGGTAGATCGCAAAGCCGATCAGGGAGGGGAGACCGAAGCAGGGAGCACGCGGCAGACAAAAAAATCAACTGCTCGAAAGTCGGGAACGCCCCGTAAGAAATCCAGTGCCGGTAAAAAACCCAGTAGCGGCAAGAAGTCCAGCGGCGGTAAGAAGTCCAGCGGCGGTAAGAAGTCCAGCGGCGGTAAGAAGTCCAGCGGCGGTAAGAAGTCCAGCGGCGGTAAAAAGGCCAGCGGCGGTAAAAAGGCCAGTAGCGGCAAAAAGGCCAGTAGCGGCAAAAAGGCCAGTGGCGGTAAGACAAGAAGAACCAAAAAGTAGCAGCAGCAAGCAACTCCAAGTGGTTCAGCTGAATTGGGTACCAAAATTGCGATTTCCGCAGAAAAGAAAGAACCGCTTGTTTCGGCCTAGTCCGGAAAAAACGGTCAATGTGGGGCGGCCGCGGTGTGGGAACGGTTGGTGAAACCAGCATGTTTCTGCCTGCTTCGTCGCCTGGAGGAAGCCCCAAAACCAATTCAACAGATGCAATCCAAGGTCTCGGTTTCGCACCTGAATGCCGTTTAATTTATTAGAGGCGGGCCCCGGTCATGTTTCCGTAAGAGGGGTTTACTACCACCTTCTAGCCACTTATTCGCTATTTAAGGGTGGCATGATTACCGCCGTTTCCGAAAGTTCCTGCTATTCGGATAGCGGAAGTTGAGGCTACACAAACGACTGAAAATTGACGATAATTTGGGCATGCCGAACAACCATTTGGCTCCTTCTTTCGACCTTCGTCGTCGGGCGTTACATCGCCCGAAAAATTGCGGGTAAATCCGCGGTAGATGGTGCGCGCCGTTTGTAATAATGCCGCGACGAATGGGTCCTTTTCTACGCGATTTAAATTTCAGTTATTTGTTGTTAAATGCCATGCTTAAAACCGATTCCCAACACTCCGATGCCTTAGTCGAAACTCATTCTGCTGATGAAGCGGCGTCGAAAGATGCTGTCGCGATGATTCTGCAACAAGCTGGAAAAACAGCTGACGAAATTGCAGCGCTTTCGACCCTCGATGACGCGGATAGTTCTGCCGAAACCCAATTCTCGGGAGAGGCCCCCACAATTGCATCGTTGTTTGGTAGAGGGAAGGCCCGCGAGTTTGATGCGGGCGAGTTTTCACCAACGGCAGAGGTCGCGGAGGTGATGGGCAAGTCGCTAGACTTTTTGATGAAGCACAAAAAAGCCGGCACCATGTTCGATAACCAACGAATGTTGTTCCGCAAAGAGATTATTCAAGGACTTGCCGACGTCGGATTCTTTGGCCTAGCGATCCCAAAGCAGTATGGGGGCAGCGGGGCGAAACTCGGTGACCTCGGACCCTTGCTGCGAGCTTTGACGTTCGTGCACCCGGATTTGGCGGTGATGTTCGAAGTGCACAACTTCCTCGGGCCTGTCACACCCATCCTTGATTTTGGAACGGAAGAGCAGAAGCAAAATTATCTGCCGCGGATGGCTCGCGGTGAATTACTGGGTTCCTTTGCACTCACCGAACCTGGCGTTGGTGCAGACCCTAGCAAGCTTTCAATGACGGCTCGCTTGGAAGGCGACAATTACATCGTGAACGGAGTCAAGTGGCCGATCACCAATGTGATTTACGGCGGGATCTGCGTTCTGGTCGTGAAGCTGGAAGGCCACGACTTAAAGCCTGGTCGAGATTCGGGGATGATCGTTTTTGAGGTTCCAGCGGAAGATAACGCCAATTTCCGCATGAAGCGAAATGATCTGACGGCGTTTGATTACCTTTGGAACGCTCGTTTCCGTCTGATCGACTGCGAAATCCCCGCTAGTTGTTTACTGGGTCCTCCCAGCAAAGGGCTTGCCCAAGCGTTCAGTTCGCTGGCCAAAGGCCGCGGCGGTATCGGTGTTAACAGTGCGGCCAAGACTTTCAAGTTACTGGCTCATCTAATTCTCGATCCGGAATTTCAAAAAACCGGTCAGCAACAGCAAGAAGAAAATCAGGCCAATGAACCGAACGGCGGCGGTTGGACATCATTCCGCGCGACGTTCGGAAAGCCGATTGGTTGTGCACCGCGAATCCAAACTTGGGTAGGTCGAGCGACGTGCCACGGTTTGGCGGGGCGGGTGTTAGGGGATCTTTGTTTTCGGCTTGCAGCGAATGGCGTCCGTGACGAGACCCAGGGCATGATCGCCAAGGTTTATGCAACGAAAGGGTTG
>JAAEPL010000183.1 GCA_024232675.1 Planctomycetaceae bacterium | reverse complement strand
GTTTTCCCGTTCCGCGTTTCAGGTCGATCAGTTGCTTTCGCTCCGGCATTTTTTTGTAGAGCGGATCCAATAGGAAACAACCCGAAACTAAAGCTTTGCGTATCGCAGGCATGCAATAACTGAAGATGCGACAAACATTTCGCCGCCGCAGCGGCTTGCCTGCCAAGACGTCTGCCGGCAAATCGTGATAAGCCAATGCATCCTTCCTAGCCCGATGGAATCCACGCGGTTCCCGCGGACCGCAGTCGGTCCCACATGAGGCAACCAATCTTGCAAGTCAGAGTACCCCGATCCCACAAAAATCAAACACACTTAACCTCACTCCGATACAAATACCGCGGGTATCAAACCGGCCTGGAGCGTACGAGCAAGGTGGTGTTCCCAGCTCTCCCAATCGATGCCGCCATTTTCTCAAAATAGCAGCAGCACCGCAGAAATACCGGTTATCTCACGCGCTGGCTGGAGTAATAAAAACGAGTGCATTGCTTAAGCTGTGGAATCCACGGATGAGCCGCCCATGTCACCTTAAGACGACCCATTCTCATCGCTCTTGATAAGTAACGAGTCGAATCCATCGGCAACTTAGGGGCAGACGATGGGCAAGGCGTTAACGCAGTTCACGTATCAAGTCAGAGTACCCCGGCCTTTCATCGCGTAGTTTGCCGTAAACCGCAATTGTGCCGTTTGCCGTATTCCATAAATCCATAATCGCCACCTAGGGCGGTGCCAAACCGTGCCTGCCCCCACTCCCAAACGAAACGAACAAACGGGGAACTACGTCGCGAGAAGTTAAGAAATATTATATTTCTCTAAAAGACGATAAAGCGATCGGCGATTAATCCCCAGCGCTCTAGCCGTCCGCGTTTTGTTTTTACCTAAACGTTCATAGGTTTTCATGACGTGAATTCGGTTTAACGTTTCCAGATCAACATTTCCGCCAGAAATCGCGCCGTCTACCGGCATTGAATCGACTTCGACAATCGCCGAAGGCATGTTTTTGATCTCAATCCGATTATCTTCCGCCAAGATTTTAGCGCGGTCAATGGCATTCAATAATTGGCGAACATTACCGGGCCAAATATAGCTCTCCAGTTTCCTCATCACCTCTTCATCGATCCGCCACTCGTCACCGACAAAATTTTCTGCCAATAATTTAATGTCACCGGAACGATCCCTCAGTGGCGGCAACTGAATTCCCAGAACGTTGATTCGATAGAAAAGATCCTCTCGAAACCTTTTTTCCCGCACTTCTTTTTCAAGATCACGGTTGGTCGCGGCAATCACACGCACATTCACGTGCCGCTCCGTCACGGAACCAACGCGCCGCATCGAACCGTCCTCCAAGACTCGCAATAGCTTCGCTTGAAGAGCGCCGCTCATCTCGCCGAATTCGTCAATAAACAGCGTGCCTCCATCGGCAATTTCAAACAAACCTGGCTTGGCCGCAACAGCTCCCGTAAAGGAACCTTTTTCGTGACCAAACAACTCACTTTCCAGTAATTGGTCGGCGAGGGCCGCACAATTAACGACTACCAAAGGTTTATCGTGGAGCGGTCCTGCGCGATGAATGGCGCGGGCCACCAGTTCCTTCCCGGTTCCACTTTCGCCCTGCAACAAAACGGGTTTGTCAGAAGCCGCGGTTCGTTCAATAAGCCGAAAAACCTCTTTCATGGCCGGTGATTCACCGATCATATCCGCACTTGGGCTTTGCCGCTTCAGAACTTCTTTGAGCTTACTATTTTCATTTTCCAGCTGCTGAGTCTCGCAGGCACGCTTTACCAATCGAGCTAAGTCATCCAGCTTGATTGGCTTCGTCAGAAAATCGTAAGCCCCCAACTTGATCGATTCCACCGCGTTATCAATCGTTCCGCCTCCCGTCAACATAATCACTTTGGGAGCTGGATCGCGTTTCATAAGTTCCGCAAGGACGGGTATCCCTTTTATGCCAGGCATATGAATATCCAACAGCACCACATCAAAACGCTTATTGATAGTGATGTTTAGCGCCTCTTCACCATCCTCCGCTTCCTCAACCTGAAATCCAATTCGCTTCAGATAACGACAGGCCGATTCACGAAAATCCGGTTCGTCATCTACCAGCAGCAGGTTGATCTGCTGCTCGTTGCTATTTTCACTTATCTGCGATTTGGACATAGATTTTTCTGCGTTAAAGACTGCATTTGACATTAAACAGAACCTCCAGAAACTTTCATGAGTTTGGACAACAGATCTAGCGATGACAAGGTACCGATTACTCCACCAGATTCATCCAGCACAACTAAATGGTGAATGCGTTGTTCGCTCATAACCTGAGCTGCCTCAACTAATGAACTCTCGGGTGAAATAGTTTGCACCGCGGTGCTCATATGGCGTTGGACCTCATCGAACGGATGAGGCACCAAAGCCATGTCACCACTTCCCGAGACCTCAAAGGTCATGCCATGGTCAATACGTGCATAGGCGTTATCGAGCTGGGATTGAAACCGCACCAGATCGGAATTGGTAATAATACCGATACATCGCGAAACCTCATCGACCACGGGCGCCGAACTGATCCCTCGTTGCTCAAACAACTTGGCTAATTCCTGAATTTTCAATGTGGCAGAGACCACTTCAACGGAGTCCACCATTGCCTCTCTGACATTTCCTTGCAACATAGCTTGCATAATTTATTTCTCCGCGAGTTTCGGCGTTGATTGAGTTGCCGGCACCACCGTTGTTTGCCGCAGCACCATCACCGGGCAGGCTGACCGACGCATTACCTTGGCTGCCACGCTACCAAAGATCTTGGCAAGCCCTTTTCGGCCATGGGTCCCCATAACCAACAGGCAAGGCTCTTGCTCATCGATGAAGTCGAGAATGGAATTCGCTGCCAATCCCGATAGATGGTATTTGGAAATCACGACAGTCGGAACTTGCGTGACCACGGAATCCAAAAGCTTACTTTCTTCGATCAGACGACTTGGTGACCCCACATCGGGTGGCCAATTTTCAGTGCCACGGTTCGGCGCTGCAGTCACGTGCACCAACTCAAGCCGGACCTTGAAATACTTGGCATAGGTCGCAGCTAAATCAACGACGCCTTGATCAAAGTCCGTGACATCGATGGCACAAACGACATTAT
Organism: Planctomycetaceae bacterium; assembly: GCA_024232675.1. Taxonomy (GTDB): domain Bacteria; phylum Planctomycetota; class Planctomycetia; order Pirellulales; family Pirellulaceae; genus CAJQPP01. The sequence goes on along the minus strand of JAAEPL010000183.1, from coordinate 1,412 downwards.
TTTTTTCGTGGGTAGCAGTGAGATTTATCATGACTCAGGAGGACTCTCCACCTGAATTCAAAACCTCGGATTCCATGGGGACCGCGTTTGGCTCGAACGCACTCGCCTGCGGTTTAATAGCCAGCACGGGGCACTTGGCTTTCCGCACTACCGCCTCAGCCACGCTGCCCATCAACACACGATCAATCCCGCTACGGCCATGCGTACCTACCACGATCAAATCCACTGCATGCTCATTCGAGAATTGAACGATGCGTTTCGCGGTAGGACCGAAATCGACCTCCCACGTGGCTGAAACCCCGGCTACCGAAGGTACGACTTTTCGCAAACGCTGCATGTCTTTGGCCATAATGTCACTAGGGTCAATATTTCCGTAAGCTCCGTAAGGGGCTTCCGGAACCGTGACATGGAAATAGATTATCTCAGCTCCCGTCGAGCTGGCTAAAATCGACGCATACTCATTAGCAATTTGATTGTGCTTTGAGAAATCGATCGGACATAAAATCTTGTTTATTTTCATCAGTTACTCCTGGAGACACCTTCTGGAGCAAGTGATGTGCCAAATATTGAAGAATGTCACTTCGCACTGAGAAGGCCAGCCCACCCGCGTTTGCGCCTTTTTCGCCCAGAGCATTCCCTTGAAGCAACTGCTGCACATGTGCAAGCCGAGCGAAAACGCTCGCTTTTACCGCTAGACGGGCTCAATCTCAGAGAGCAAGCTTTTTCAACTAGGGCAGCTCCTCAGCGGTCGCCCCGATTTGCGCTGTCAGCATGCCTGCTTTGCAGCTGCGCACGCACGCAATTCCTTAGTGGTTACTGTCGCCCGGGATTTGCCCCTGCGCGGGAAGCTCGATTACAAACTGGGCACCGCCGTTCGCACTTTCTACACAATAAAGTTGCCCCAGATGGGCCTCTACGATACGGCGAGATATCGCCAAACCCAAACCCGTCCCCTTCGTTTTCGTTGTGTAGAAAGGATTAAAAATAGCCTCCCGTTTATCCGGCGGGACCCCCTCTCCGTTATCGCTCACTGTAATTTGGATTGCCGATTCCGCGATTTGAGATTCCCCAATCTGAGAAACCGCGACCTCAATCGGGCCTGGTAATTGGCAAGCAAAGCAGGCATTCTCCAGCAAATTTCGCAGCACCTGCTGCAAGCGACCGCCATCGAGATAACAGGCGTCAGGAAATCCATCCTCACAGTCCAATTTGAATTCGGGATTTTTCAGGCTGAATCTCGCGTCAAGGATCTTTTGCCACACTTCCTCGATAAGAAAACGAACAGAACACTGACTGCGATCCAAAATGATTGGCGCAGAGTAATTTCGGACCTCTTCTAGCAAGCGATTAATATCATCCAGAGCCTTTTGAACTTTTTGCACCAAATCCAAACTCTGAGGCATCTGCTGAAG
>JAAEPL010000182.1 GCA_024232675.1 Planctomycetaceae bacterium | reverse complement strand
TCGGCGCTTAAATTCTGCAAGTCGGCAGTCCCACTCGTTCCAACACTCGTGAGAACAATTATTACCACCCACTGAAACGATTTCGCCCGACGGAGTCAATGAAACGAGTGTTTGCCACGAGCAACTGACGTTAATTGCATAAAAGCGGGCATAAACGAACGAAATAAATCTCGGATGATATCAGCTGCAAAATTTGCCGGCACGAGACGCTGCATTTAGTTCGGTTACGCCACCTCCCAATGAGCCAGCACTTTGACGGTCTTGCGAAACACAGGAGAGCGTCATCGCCAACCTAACACACAAAACAAATCGCCCACTAAAACCAATTTGTCCTCTAATAAGTGTACTTCAAGCCGACGAACTCATAGCTCGACTGAATTAAATCCACCCCTTCATTCGCAAAGCCAAACCACCTTGAACAAGCCACAAAAAACGTTTGATCGCAGCTCCATGCCAAGACTGCGCTACCGATTTTTAGTCTGGTTATTTGTCTCGATTTTCAGCGCCGGCATCTTCTGTCTCTTGCTCGTTGTGCCCGAGCCAAAACGGATGGAAATGTTGGGGGAGCTATTTCTTTTAGCCTTTGCTGCGGCAGCGGTTTTCAACGCATTTTGCTGGTTGACCGTCGAATTGGTCATTGGGTTCAAGCGGGAATAGAGCCCAGCGACTACCGGGCGCACCCCGAAAGGAATAACGGGCTCCACCCCAACTCTGAATCCGATTACCGTGTCTCATATTATTCCGGGCCAGACGACACACCCTGATGAGCGGGCCGCTTTCGCGAAATCAGCATTCATTTATTCCGATTCGGACACGCCATTGGGAGGCGCGTCATCGGAATTTGGTGCCAACAAACTAATGACGACAATGACAACCAGCGAGCCAAAAAACGCCGGCACCAAGTTGTAAACGAGCTGATTCAATTCCGGAAATTGTCGCCAAATCACGGCGACCGTGACCCCGAAAATCATCCCCACCAAGACGGCGGGTCCCGTCGTACGACGCCACAACAGTGTCATGATCAAAGCGGGTCCCAGCCCAGCACCTAACCCAGCCCAACCATAGGCTAAGACAAAATCGAAGACGGACCGTACATCCCCCATCGCAATGGCAGCGGCGACGACGGCCACCAATACCAAGGCAACCCGCTCCACCACCATGCGCGCTTTGAGGCTTAACTTGACTCCCATGACCCTCTCCAGAAAGTCGTGACTGACCGCTGAGGATGATACGAGCAATTGAGAATCCGCCGTTGAGCAGATGGCAGCCAGGATTGCTGCTACGAACAATCCTCCTAGCAATCCATGAATTAACTCACCATCGGTGGCAATTTTCATCATGGTGTTCTCGGGGTCGTCCATAGCACCGAAATAGACCTTGGCAGCTATCCCCGTAAGTATGGCCCCGCTGAATAACACCATGACCCAAACCGTACAAATTAATCCACCGCGACGAACCGTTTGGTCATCTTTGGCGGCCATCAATCGGATCAAGCTATGGGGTTGGCCGGAGTTGCCTAATGGGATGCCCAACCACAACGCCATGAATCCGAGCAATGCCCAACCCGATTTATCTGCGAAAATGCTAGTCATCACATTGGCATCTTCCAAGGCCGATAGCTTTTCCCAAAAAATGCTCCATCCACCAATCCGGTTGATCAACAGAAAAGGGATCAACGTGACCGCCGCGATCATGAAGATCGCCTGCACAACATCAGTCCATGAAACCGCGCGAAACCCGCCAATCAGGGTGTACAGGAGAATGATCCCGGTGCCCACCAAAACCCCCGATGAATAGCTCCAATCGAAGGTGCCGGTAAAAGTCTTCCCGGCGCTGTTCAGTTGCGCTGCAACATAGGCGGTCAACATCGCAAGAACGATCGCGATTCCCATAAAGCGAATCCACAGAGCCCATTTTGGTTGATAGCGACTGGCGATCACATCGACAACCGTTAATGAGTTTTGATCGACCGAAGCCCGTCGCAATTTTGGCCCAAGCACAAACCAATTAAAGAGAAAGGCCAGTCCCGTAGCCGGCACCAACCAGAACGTTCCGATGCCTGTTTTATATGCTGTGCCGACTAATCCGAGCGTCACCCAGCCGCTTTCAGCAGAAGCCGCCGCTGAAAGACCGGCCACCCATGGCCCCAGTCCACGGTCTGCCAGTAAGAAGTCCGAGTCCGTTGGCTGGGAAAATTTCGCGCTGTAGATCCCCAACAGCCCGATTGCCACGGTATACACAACAAAACTTATGGCAACGGCAGACATTAGCTGCTCCTGTCGCAAATATAAGAGGCACTCACCAAAACGTGTCACGCGTCGCAGGTCTCGGAACTCCGCGGCGGTTCCGTTAATATGAATCCAAAGTCTAATAGCCTATATCGCGATTGATAACCCCGAGACTCAACATGAATCGTCCCGCAAAGCCTGCTGATGGCAAATGCCCCCAAGGTCCTGCGAAAGAGAAGTGTAATCTGGTATGCAAATACAATTATTTTGCGGCCGACGATCTGAAAATCGACTCGTGGGAACTCAAGTGCCTGGATTGCGGCTTGCGTCAGACGATCGCTTACCGATCCGATGACGAGCCGGAAGATATTCCGGACAATCCTAAGGAATGCCCTTTTTGTCATCTTTGCGATTTGGCAACAGGTAAGAATCCCTGCCAAACTTAAGATTTCCGAGCTCAAAAAATTACCTTGGCAGCCGCCGCAGCCGATGTCATATTAGAGCGTCTTTTACTCGCCCGGCTCCGCTACCATTCTCCCCCATTCTGCTATGCCCCACCGAACAGTATCCGAAGTGATTGATCGAGAATATCTGGAGCTACGCGCTAAGGTATTGGAAATCGCAGCCTCTTTTGACCGCATGGAGCGAGCGGAGGGCCAGCGCGACGAACGCATGCTGAAAATCGAAGCAGGACTCCAAATTCTTTCTGACTCCGCTCAAGACAAAGCCAAGCGAGTTCAGGAACTCTTTTCCATCGACTATGACTCGCAATGGCGCGAGCGTTTTGGAATCAACAAATAATTGACAGCGAAGCCGTTAGCCGCGGATCGTTTCTCAGGTACCCAAATTCAAAGATTAAGCGGTAGTAAACCTCTATGTATTACGTCGACCCACACATCCATATGGTCTCACGTACCACCGATGATTACGAAACCCTCGCCCGCATGGGCTGTGTGGCAATGAGCGAACCCGCGTTCTGGGCAGGTTTTGACCGCTGCAGCGTGGATGGCTTTCGCGATTACTTTCGGCAACTCACCGAGGTGGAACCAGCCCGAGCAGCACAGTTCGGCATCCAGCATTACACCTGGCTGTGCATTAACGCCAAGGAAGCAGAAAACGTTGAGCTATCGCGAGAGGTGATCGCTATGATTCCCGAGTTCATTAATTGCCCAAATGTCTTGGGGATTGGTGAAATTGGACTTAATAAGAACACGAAAAATGAAGCAACAGTATTCGTTGAACACCTGGAATTGGCCATTAAGTTAGAGGAGCTGATTCTGATTCACACGCCTCATCTGGAAGATAAATTAAAGGGCACGCGGATGATTCTCGACATGCTGCAAAACGACAAACGTATTCAGCCGGAACGGGTCTTGGTAGACCATGTCGAAGAGCACACTATTAAGCATGTACTTGATGCCGGGTTTTGGGCAGGGATGACCATGTACCCCGTTACCAAATGCACTCCCCAACGCGCCGCTGATATGATTGAAATACATGGCACAGATCGATTGTGTGTAAATTCTGCTGGTGATTGGGGGCCTAGCAAACCAACGGCAGTCCCCGATCTGATTATTGAGATGCGGAAACGTGGACATCGTGAAGCGGACATCCGAAAAGTGGTTTTTGACAATCCACTCACTTTCTTCGCGCAAAACAAACGATTCCAGTTCAAGGATCCTTCAACGGAAACCAACCCCTGAGTTGAGCTATTGAGAGCGGAACGGAAGTTACCGTCGAAATAGTATTCCAGAAGTGCTCACTGCGAAAAAACGTTGTCGGCTTTACCTGCCCGTATCCGTCCGCACGGGTTTGCCTGCTTGGTAGGTAGCCAATCGTTGCTGACAAATATCCTGTTTGTCCGCAGGTGCTAATTGAATAGCCTTAGCCTGCAACTCCAGCGCTTTCTCAAAATCTTCCGTCTCTGCATAGGCAGCGGCCAAAGTATCCAAATAACTCCAATTTTTCATACCTGCAGCTTCATTGGCTTGCGTCGCCAAGCCTACCGCCGTCTCTCCGTTGCGAAACTCTGGTCGCGGGCAGGTCGCCAAAAACCACGCTTGGCTGTTTAAGGCCTCCGCATTCTCTGGTGCTAATTCGATCGCTTTTTCAAAGTCTAATTTCGCTTTTTCATATTCACCTATCGCCAACCAGGCATTTCCCCGGTTACTGTGCACGAGCGGTGATCCTTGATCCAACTCGACCGCTCTATCTAAATTCTCTAAGGCCTCTGCCGGACGTCCCAACTCCGTCAACATCACTCCGTAATTACTGAACGCTTTGGAGAAATCTGGGTTTAGCGAAATCGCTTTTCTAAAATCCTTTTCCGCTTCCACTAATTTTTTCGCCTGATATCTGATCCAACCGCGATTGTTAAATCCCTCCGGCGAGCGGGGATCCAATCCAATGGCTTGCGAGGCATTTTCCTCTGCCTTGTCTAAATCTCGCACACTTAAAAATGCATTGCTCCGCCCAATGAATGCCTCTGGAATATTGGGGCGAATATCAATGGCTGCATCGAAGTCCAGCAACGCTTTCTGGGAATTCCCGGATGCCAGGTAAGCGACTCCTCGATTAACGTAAAATATGGGGTACTCGGAATTTAATTTTATGGCTTCGTCGTAATCGTTGATTGCCTGAGTGAAATTTCCTAAGGCGTAAGCACACATGCCGCGATTGTTGCGAGCATTTGCATACTGGGGCGCCAATTTCAGGGCGTAATCAATATCCTTCATCGCCAAATCAATTTGATTGAGTTGCATGTAGATCAAGCCGCGATTGTTCCAAGAGCTCGCACGTTTCGGATCAATCTTTAGCGACTCGTTCATATCCTGAAACGCTTTTTGAAGATTGCCTTGCTCCAAATAAATCATGCTCCGAGTCACCAACGCTTCCACGTCCCGCTGATTCTCCCTGATTCTTTTGCCGTATTGCGCTAAAGCCGATTTAGTTGTTAAACAAAACCGCTTTGGCAACCACCCTGGGACATCCTGTACCGCACACCACTTACCACGCACATCGATCACACGATGTACCGTACCTGCGTAAATCTTTCCTACGACTTCGCTCTTGATCTTGGTGTCATATTCGACTGTGACCACAACCAAATCACCGACTTGTTGAGCTTCTGCTGTTTGCCAACTCGCCGCAACTGCCAGAAAAAACATCCATCCTGTCCATCGTTTTGGCGAAACGCGTAGCTGGAAAAGAGTAGAGTTACTTGCACACATATTATGGTTCCCGGTCATATCGGAAAATGTAATTATGAATCAATCAACGGGGTTCAGGTGAATAGCTTGTGGGCAACGTCAATAAAGCCCAAAGAGTGCGTCCCCATAGATTTCAAGACTATTCCGAAAAAGATTCCATGCAAACCTCCTAACCGGAAAAGGTGATAATTCGCACCCATTATTTACCAATGCAGAAGCGCGAAAAGACACGATCCAAAATATCGTCCGTAAACACCTTACCGGTCACCGCAGAGAGATGGTCCAGCACGACTCGCAAAACAGAGGCAACGATCTCATCTCCCTGACCCGCCTGACAATACTGACACGCCAACTGCAGTTCTTGACCCGCTGTTTCCAAACTTTCAAAGCAACGATGCGCGGTCGAAGCCACCATTTCATTAGAGGCGGTGGAACGGGCCTCTCGAAGTTGTCCCACGATCGCTTTCCCTAGTGCCTCAAGGCCCCGACCCGTTTCACTGCTGATTGAAATAGCCACTGGGTGCTGCCACTGCTGAGGCAAGTCTGATTTTGTTTGGACTAACAGCGTAGGGACCTCCATGCCTGCCATCTCGTCAATTTGTTGCTGCTCCCAGGCGTCGAGATTTCGACTTCCGTCCACACAGAGAATTGTCAGATCCGCAGCAGCAGTCACCGATTCCGTTTGGTCTTCGGCCAACATTTGAATGGGAGAAACTCTCTGATCCGTACTTTGCAGGGTGCCGGCGGTATCAATTAACTGCAACTCCATTCCATCGATCGTCGTTGTTGCGGTTAAGTAATCTCGCGTCGTGCCGGCGACGTCGGAAACGATTGCTTTTGCATTACCCGCAAAAGCATTTTGCAAGCAGCTTTTCCCTGCGTTGGGGCGGCCCCAAAGCACAACCTGGGGAATCTGCTGACTAATTTGCCGTTGGTCTATCTGTTGCAGAATCATTTGAATAGTCGTTTGCGATTTCCCGAGCGCCTGCAAGATCGCATCTTGGGAAATGAATTCAATATCATCCTCTACGAAATCTAACCCCGCCTCGATTTCCGCCAAGACTTCCAGTAAACCATCTTGCAAGTCGCTCACCGGCCCACTCAGACCGCCGGCCAACTGCCGCAAAGCGACTTCCATTTCTCGTTCACTTTGCGAATCGATAACTCCCAGCACTGCCTCAGCGCGTGTTAAATCGATCCTGCCAGCCAAGAAAGCACGCATGGTAAACTCACCAGGAGCGGCTTGCCGGATCCCAAACTGGCCCAGCGTCCGCATGACTTCTGCCAAAACAGGCAGTGAGCCTGAACAATGAAACTCGGCGGAACGCTGGCGAGTGTAACTGGCAGTGCCTGGCCAATAAAACAGATCACCCGCGACTCGCCCCAGCGGTTCTTCGACGTCGATCCAACCAGAAGTCACTGACGATCGTTTAGCCGATTCGTCGGGCAACGCTCCGTAAAAACAGGCCTGCAGAGCGCTGCGAATTTCGGGGCCACTCATTCGGATAACACCACGCACCGCCGGCCCAGGCGGACTGGCGATGGCAGCGATCGAGTCTTGCACATCAAAACTGGGCATGAGTTAACGCTGGCGTAGCTTGCGTTTACGTTCCTTGTCGCGACGTTTTCGATCTTCCAGTTGCTGCTCATTCCGCAAGGGAAGGGATTCGGTCGGTTTGCCGTTCCCGGGATTTTTTTCATTGCCGTCGGCATCGAAACGCGAAGTATCCAATTCCGGTTTGGGTAACATCTTGCGTTCGACAATACCCCAAATACTGGAGGTAATAAAATACACGCAAAGTCCAGCGGCGACCTTAAAGAAGACAAATCCGATGAAAATCATCATGAACTTCATCATCTTTTGGGCCATCGCGGATTGGTCATCCGTGGGAGGTGGCATGAACAATTTTTGCTGCATGAACATCAGCACAATCGCGATCACGGGCAACAGGTTAAAATACGGCCCCAGAAAACCAGTTTCCCCACCGATAAAGGCAGGCATGAATGGCCAGTTGGCCCACTCGAATAATCTGTCCGGCCCGCCCAAGTTGGTGGCCCAATCCAAACCCGGAATCAGTGGTGCATTTCGAAGTTCGATATCCACCGATAGCCCTCGATAAAGCCCGAGGAAAATAGGCAATTGCACGAACATCAATAAACAACCGCCCAGCGGTTTGTAATTATGCCGACTGCAGAGTTCGGATCGAGCTTTGAAGAACTTTTTCGGATCATCCTTGTGCTTCTCTTGCAACTCTTTCATTTGAGGCGCGAGATATTGCATCATTTGAGCATTCAAGGCTGCCTTGCGACTGATCGGAATCATGCAAATACGCACGATGACTGTCAACAACACGATCGCCAGGCCATAGCTCCAGCTGAAAGTTAGCGTGTAAAGCCAATGCAACAGAGTGATCAAGGGTTTTGAAAACGCGGCGAACCAGCCAAATGTCCGAGTATCTGACAAACCGTAGCTTTCCAACAAAGCGGGCTCTTTCGGTCCTACGAAGATCTCCCATGACTCGGTGTAAGCCGTATCGGGATCTTCCTCATCCCATGGATCCAACTCGATTCCATTGGAGTAGAGGACGTAGGTAACATCGGTCAATCGCCGACGTTCGCTTTTATTTTCCGTCAGCTTAGAAGCTGTTAAACCGAAAGCGCTGAAGCATTCATAATCGGGCGTCTTGGGTAGCAAAGCCGCATTAAAATAGAGTGTGTCCACGCCAAGAAATTTCAAGCGTCGTTGATCGGTAGCGAAACTCGGATCCACGAGGACCGTTCCACGATTTTCTGGGTCCTCTTTGTCTGAAACAATCTGTGGTCCCGAGATAAACTTAAAGGGATGCCCTTCTGAACCCATGGTAATATCACGGGCACCTGCCGCTTTACCAATCGCCCATGTACCCCCATGAATTTTCTGCTGGTACCACCACCCCTCATTAGGCGTCCCAGTGGGGCCGCATAATTCGTAATAGACGGTCGTTTTTTCATCTCCGAGATTGCGTATCTCAGTTTCGAAATCGATGTGGTAAGGGCGCTCAGGATCGGTAGACAGGCTAAATCGTTTGACGGCCTGAAATTTGCGGCCCTCGCTGTCTTTGGGTAGGTCGTAAGTGAACTCGGCGACTTCCCGACCATCAATTTGCTTTATTTGACTTTGCCAATTTCTCGACCGCATTTCAGCATCGAGATCGAGCCATTCTCCAGGCTGCTTTTTCTTGAGTGTGAATTGAAAACCACGCCGTTTGAGTTCACGGTCCGTCAACAACTCGGGATCAGTCGGGCGGACAACCTGCATTGGCATAAGCGTCGTTTCCGACGTCAATGTCAATTCTTCCTCGCCGCGTCGCACCTTCAAATCAACAGGAGCCCCCGGCGGCAATCCAGCCAAGGTGCGTTCAAATCTTTGTAACCGAGTCGCGGGAGCTTGCGGTTCGGTTTCCGTTTCACTCACTTCAACCGCTTCGGCGGGTACCATCACGGTTTCTTCATTGACCCTCTGGATGACGTCGCCGGCCGCAAGGCCGGCCTCGGCTGCGGGCGTACCGGGAATCACCAGACCGACTTTTAATCCATCTTCCTGCTCTTCCAATTCCAGTTGGCCAATCCAGGCATTTCGGTAGTCGACGTCGGAGTATTTATACTCACCGTTGGCATTGCGTTCATTCAATTCCACCCGCCGCAGCGTCGCGCCACGTGTATCCAAGGTGATCACCAATGAATTACCATCGGGATCAAATGAACCGAGGGTCAAGAATTCGCGTTCCAAATCGGGGCGGACTTCCGCCGGCTCTTGGGGCTCAGTAGCGACTTCCTTTCCTTCCGCTTTGTCCGCACCATCGACGGGCTTGGTCTGCTTCGCCGTATTTTCGACACTCGCGTCGGGCAGCTTAGGTTTGAAAAAATAGGTTTGCACGATCACCAAGCCAACAAAGCCCAGTGTCATGAAAATGATGAAGGAGAAATTATTTTTGTTTGCCACGGAGTAAACCGTTCAGATAAAAGTCATATGAATATACCAATGCCGTCAGGTTTACCCCGGCGGCGGCCGTCATGAGACCGGTTAGGCTAGTCCCACAGGCCTGATCATTTTCTGCGAATCGACGCCTGTTTAATCCGACGCCCAAAATTCTCGCCTCGTGACATATCACAGAGGGGCGGCACCGCAGGAACCGCCCCATTATTCTCTAAATTAACAAGTATTCTGAAAGGGGAGTCTTTGGTCTTAGAGAGGATTTCCTCAAATCAGTTGCCTTGTAATAGACCAACTGACAACAGGAATATCTTGACCATCTTCACATCCGGAGAAAAACGGACGCATTAGCTACCGGACAGAACGAGAATCAACGCCCTTCACCCAGTCGATCGCCCAGAAAATCATCCAACTCGGCAATCGCGTAAATTTTATCCCGCGTCACGGTCCAGTCGTACTCAACTCGGCGAAAAATCACGTCTTTGCCGTCTAAAATGACGTAACAACTGCGTGGGTCGTTGTCACGAGGTTGCCCCACACTTCCCACATTGACCATGACTTTTTGATCACTTAGACGATATTGACCGTTCAAGTCGCGAGGAGACATGAAACGACAGTCTTCGGTAAATACGCCTGGAACATGGGTATGTCCCTGAAAACAGTACTGCTGGATGAATGTAAAAATTCTCTGAATTTTACGTTCGTTGTAGATGTCTTCGGGGAAAACATATTCACACAGCGGACTCCGAGGTGACCCGTGCACGAACATCATTTCGCCTTCCCGTTGGGTTCTCGGCAAACGAGCGAGGAAAGCCCAGCGAGACTGATTCTCACCTGATTCTTTCTCGATTTGTGAGCGAGTCCAAAAGATGGCTCTCTCTGCACCGCTACTAAATCCTTCGGGGTCAAAGAGCGCGCCGTTGTCGTGATTCCCCAAAAGGCACATTTTGAATTCACGCGTGAGATCGATACATTTGCAAGGATCCGGGCCGTATCCGATCACGTCGCCCAAACAATAAATTTGATCGACCTGTTGTTGAGCTATATCTTCCAAGACTGCCGTGAGTGCTTCGGCGTTGCCATGGATATCACTGATGATGGCTGTACGATTCAATTTTCGGACCTGAATGAAATTCTATTTCGACAAAAGGACTTCAAGGATTTAGCAACCACGCAGCAATCGATCGCCCAGCATGTTGTCCAAATCAGGAATCGCGTATATTTTTTTTGCGGTAGCTTCCTGATCGTATTCTACCCGGTGGTATTCGACGTAACCTTCATCTTCATTCAGGACCACGTAACACGATCGGCGATCTTCATCGCGTGGTTGTCCCACGCTTCCTATGTTGAACATCATCTTCTCGGAACCTAACGCCATACGATTGTTTATGCTGTGAGGCGAATGGAATTTACCGCCTTGCGTAAAGACTCCCGGAATGTGGGTATGCCCTTGAAAACAGAATTTTTCAAATCGACTGAATAGCACTTCCATTCTTTGCGATTCGTACACGTGTTCCGGGAAAACATATTCGTTGGTTGGATCGCGGGGTGAACCATGCACGAAAAGAATCTCACCCTCGTCATGCCGCCGAGGTAGTTCACCGATGAAGTCCCATCTTCGGTTTGACCGATCCACTCCATCGGTGGTTTTTTCTAATTGATCACGGGTCCAAAAAATGGCTTTCAGCGCGACAGGATTAAAACCCTCTGGGTCAAAAATGGTCGCCTGATCGTGGTTACCCAGGATCGTGAGTTCACAGTTATTCATGACCGCATCAAGACATTTGGTGGGGTCCGGACCGTAGCCGATAATGTCACCAAGACAAACGATTCGTTCGATACCCTGCGATTTAATATGAGCCAATACCGCAGTCAGTGCTTCGTAATTGGCGTGGATGTCGCTGATTAAAGCTCTGGTGCCCGATGCCATAGAAAGAAAATTCCGTAAGTTTTCACTAAAAGACCGGTATGCAGCACGCCGGCGTAATGCAGGAGAGGGATCGTTAACAGGAGAGTTTACGGTTTTCCCCGTAAATGTTCAATCGAGCAGCCCGCTTCAAATCCGAACACAAACATGGATAATTCCAAAAATTCCGGCATTCCGCAGGCACGCCCTTTTTCCGGACCGCTGGATATATTAACGGATCAATAAAGCTACCCCAGCTAAAACAACAGGAGTTGGTAAATCAGGTGATTCAACTAGCGATAGAGACTTCGATCCGGGATTTTTCAATTTGCCTACGAATCGGCCAGCAGACCTTTCAAAACCGATGCGAAACACCCGAAGCTCGCGCTTCTGCCAACCTTTTGCCGCAAATTGATGCCGCTTTAAGACAAGCGAACCGACGCCCTGATGAGGTCGAGGCGATCAGTATATCGATAGGGCCCGGTTCGTTTACCGGGTTGCGACTCGGCGTCGCGACCGCCAAAACCTTGGCTTGGGCGCTGGATTGTCCCATTTACTCGGTTCCCAGTCACGCAGTCATTGCGTGGCAGGCCGCCCAAACGCTGTTGAGTGAACCGGCATCAAAAACACGACAAATTGCCGCAGTGATTGACGCCCAACGGGGGCAGTGGTTCAGTCAAGTTTTCGAGCTCGATGAAAAGGGTGATTTCGCCACCCGAGAACCTTTCTCCCTCGTAGACCCGCAAACGTTTCTCAACAGCTTGGAAAATCCCACTTTGGTTTCTGGACCTGGTTTGCAACGCTGGCATCAAAAGCTGAAGAAAAACACCCCTTTCGAATTGACCGAACCGCAACATTGGACGCCTCGAGCAAGCTCTGTCGCCGAACTAGTATGCAGCCGGATTGACAATGCGTCCCCGGTCGACGCGATGCAACTGGTGCCGGTGTATGGCAGGAAGAGTGCCGCCGAAGAAAAACTGCTTGCCGGTGAACTGAAATAATTTTTCCCCACAACCGGTGCGGAAAGTAACTCAAGGCAGAATGATTCCCTTTTGCTTGACCTGCTCCAATAGCTCGTCAAACATCTGCTGGTCGGCAATCTCGCCCCCGTATTGATACCAAACCTGAGTGATTAGCCCGTTCGACTCTGCACCACGGGTAATCTCATCCAAATAGGCCGTGGTCTTGGCGGTCACGATTTGAGAATCTTCGTCATGACTGGTGTTCCATTGACGCACCATATACTCAGCTACCGGAACTCGGTATTTTTCGAAAGAAGGCCGAGCTAGATTTCGGTGCAGACGTCGCCAATGATGTTGCGGAATCGTGGCCAGGATGGAACTGGGGCGATCATGATCAACAGGTTGGTTGCGAAAAATATCAACCGCTGCTCCGTTTTTTAGTTGCGCTTCGTAAACAAACCACGGGCTGTAAGGGGGTGGCAAATCAAACATGCGAAATGACTGTCGCATGTTAAGCCATTTCCCTACCACTCGAGCCTCTTGGGGCATGAACTTTTGACATAGCGGATGATTGATCGTGGCAATGTTCCAAGCGAGAAAATAACCCACCATAAAAAAACAAAACACGTTTGCCCAAGTCGGCAAGGCTGAGTCTTTTTGCGGTGTTGGTTGTTGGGAACTCCCTTTGGAAAAAAAGGAGGTCCATCCGAGCCAAAATGTTCCCGGCAATAGAGCCAACCAGCAGGCAATCGCGATCGGCGAAAACAGTCCGATACTCATGCACGCCGCAATACCAAGATGCAAACCGATAAAGAACACTAAAGCAACCCGACGCCACAACGCGTTCTTCCACGGTGTCAACAAAAGCACCGGTAATACAATCTCGCCTGCTAAAGTGACCCACGTAATAATTTTCAGTACCAGTGGCCATTGCATTAACCACTTACCAAACGCCGTCGTGTAGATGTCCAGCTTCATCACGTATCCCATCGCCTCTCCGGAGAACCAGAAGTCATTCAACTTGGCGATTCCCGCAAAGAAATACAGACTGAACAGCGTCAGGATCAAACCGATCGTGGCACCCGAGAAGACTGGAATAAGCGATGCCTCAGATCCGCGTTTTTTCGCATCGAGGGACCAGACCGCGTTCAGTGGCAGGAACATACTCCAAAATAATGCCAGTCGAAAAAGCACATCACCCGAATGCAAAATATGCGGATTGCGCATTTGCAGCGAAACGAGCAACACCCAACTAACCACACAAGCCACCCTGGTTTTCCAACCAAGCACCATCATCGTGGCAGCCACCGCAGCAACGATGAAAAGAAAACCTTGAAATACACCGCCGCCGTGCAACGCATGAATCGACCAGCCAAGTGGTGCCGTGGTAGCGGATAAATTCCTGACGTATTCGTGCCACATCGACAGGGGGAAAAAACCTTCATCCGTATACATCGCCGTCAGGGAGCGCGCTCGCATGGCAAGATCGACCAAGATCAATCCGCCCAAAGCGATTCGCATGGCGGCCAAAGAACGCAGGTCGCAAGCAAATACGCTCCGCCAGCCGTTCGGTTTTTGCAATGTGTCTGTTTCGGATTTCATCGGTCAAGCACTCCCCAATGATCTTGCGTGGCACGCCCTCTCTCTATTGTATCGTTGTTGCAAGTAACAGATCGAAACCAATCGCAGCGCAATTCCTTCGCTTTCATGGAATCAGCCGTGATTACCCAACCAAAGGTTCTAAACGGAATTCCGCTTGGTCAGGTAAAAAGGCATGAGCGGGAAGACACTTGATATCTGCCTTATAAATACGATCGGGGATGCTCTTTGCAGAGCACTCCGCCAGATTCCTACGTGCCTCTTAAACCAACATCCTTAGACTGGCGTCCTCGGTTGCTGCTGACCACTTAGGTTCACCGCACGCGCCCCAAAACCGCACACGTTGCAAAACCGCACACGTTGGATGTCGGACGCAGTCGATCTAGCGTACTAAACCAGCCCGGATATCAAGTTCCAGTGTTTCAAATTGCCGGGCATCATATTTCTCGAGAGCGATCGCACCCATCACCGCATTATCGGTACACAGATCGGGTCTTGAAATACAAAGCTTCACGCCATGTATCTCAGCAATTTCTGCCAGCTTATGACGCAACACTCGATTAGCGGCAACCCCGCCACCCACGCAAAGAGTTTTTAACTGCGTGTATTCCATAGCCTGGAAACTTTTGGCTACTAAGCATTCCACCACTGCTTGTTGAAAACTTGCAGCCACGTCTGCAATTGTCTGTGGCGAGAGATCTAAACTTGAAAAATCTACGGCACCGGTTCCTGCAATCGCGTAACGGACCGCTGTCTTCAAACCGCTAAAACTAAATTCCAAGCGGCTGGTTTCCCTAATGAAACTGCGGGGAAAATCATACGCCTGAGGGTTACCCTGTTCGGCCACTTTGGAAATTGCCGGACCGCCGGGATAGGGAAGCCCAAGCATACTAGCGACTTTATCAAACGCTTCGCCGGCCGCAT
Organism: Planctomycetaceae bacterium; assembly: GCA_024232675.1. Classification (GTDB taxonomy): domain Bacteria; phylum Planctomycetota; class Planctomycetia; order Pirellulales; family Pirellulaceae; genus CAJQPP01. Next base: position 68,478 of record JAAEPL010000182.1, on the reverse strand, counting down.
CATCGATGGTCCCACCTAAAAGTTCGAAGTCGAATGCACTTTCACACCGGTATAAATGACTATGCCCGCCGCTTACCACCAATCCCACACAAGGAAAAATCGATTCCAGCTCGTCGAACTGACAAGCGTAAATATGTGCATTCAAATGATTGATAGCGATCAACGGCTTGCCAGTTGCTAATGCGAGTGACTTCGCAGCCATTAATCCAACGATCAAAGACCCCGACAGGCCTGGTTCGTTGGCGACAGCAATCGCATCCAATTCGCTCAACGAAATCTTCGCTTTGCGGAGGGTTTCTTCGATAACCGGCAGGATTCGCTCGATATGTGCGCGTGCGGCCAACTCGGGTACTACGCCGCGGAACTTTTCATGTAACTCAGCTTGGCTAGCTACAACGCTGGCAAGCACAGCAGGTCCCCGCGTTACAACCGCTGCAGCAGTTTCGTCGCAAGTAGTCTCGAGGGCCAGTATGAGAGGAGAGTCCATGGAATTTCCAAAAGCATTTTCGCAGGAGTGGTATTAAGCAGAAACGTGCGGATTAATTATGTGAGGACCAAGCAATCCATAACAGCGTGAATTGGCGGTATGGGAAATTCTTTTCCCAATTTGTCGGACACGAATCGCCCGGGGAAACTTGTCAGCCAAGCCTAACCTACTTAAGATTTTAGAAACACCGACGCCCCAAAGAAAATACCCCCATGAATTCGACCGAGCCAACTCTGCACAATGCTCTTTGGATGCCCGGCTGGTACGAGATGGATCAACCACTGCAGTTGCACCAAACGTCCACATTGTGGTTTTTTCAAAACCCGCCTTCCGACCTTCCCGATGTGGAGCAGTACGATTTTGTTTTTTTTAATCAACTGAGTGCTGCCACGAATTGCCAGGTCCGCAAAGCCCTCATTAAATCGATCACGCATCCCGAGTTGGGAGCAATACAGCAAATCGATACGCAAGGTCTTGATTATGTGATATTCACCACATCCGGAGATGCCATCGTCGTCAACGCGGAAGAAAGCCCCGGATCTGTGAAAAACGCCGCAGTAGACATTCAGGACTGGAGCATGACCGTTACTCTAACGGACCTTTCCGAACCGCTGATCAATGCAAGTTGATTTAGCACTGCTACAGCACTGGTTGAATCATGCCGGCCAGAAACAGTCGTTAATGATGAAATGTTTCATTTGACGGTCCCGTTTGGGAATATTACCCAGCTTTCACAGCAAGGGTGTCCGTACCCTATTGATACCGCGGTAATTTTTACAACAGGGCTTTTTCGTTTTATAATGGAAAGCTCGGCATCTGCTAGATTAATCTCGTTCCCCGCAACTTGAATACAGGTTTTTCATTGTTCCATTGCATTTTATTGCCATCGGTCCTGATGCTTTTCAGTTCGCTTTTCATTTTGGGAAGCCAAGAATCTGACACGGTCGAATCGCAAGCAGTTGAGACAGGAATCTCGCTTTCGCCCCATGCTCGGACAGGGGAGAGTTCGGGCAAGTTCACGCGATTGGAAGTCGCCCAAACGGGATTAGATTTTGCAACCAAAGTAGTCCCGGACCACGAATTATCGAGACTCTACCACAGTGGATTCGTGGCAGGTGGGATTGCCATTGGTGATGTCAATGGAGATGGCAAGCCGGATATTTTTTGCGCTGGATCAGCGCGACCAAGTCGACTTTATGTGCAGGTCGGCGACATGAAATTCGAGGATGCAACCGACACCTCCGGTATGACTGACCCAAGCAACCCATGGTCAGTCGGCGCTAGTTTGGTTGATTTCGACAATGACGGCGACCTCGATCTCTATCTCTGCAACTACCTTTCTCCCAACCAACTTTGGCTCAACGATGGTTCTGGGCATTTCGAAGAACGCGGCGCAGAGTTCGGCGTCGATATCACGGACGCAAGTTTGATGGCTTACTTTGGAGATCTGGATAATGACGGCTGGCTCGATTTGTATTTATTGACCAATCGCATCTACAACGAAGAGGGCTGGATAAAAGATTTCGATATGGTCCGTGGCCCAGATAACGAATTGCAGTTGGAAGAGCAGTACGCCGATTACTTTAAATTAGTTCCTCGCGGAGAAGGCAAGTATCGGCTTACGCAGAAGGGTCGCGAAGATTACCTATTCCGAAATAAAAATGGAAAGTCGTTCGAAGACATTACCCAGCAGGCCAACATTACCGGGGATGGGCACGGTTTATCGGCCGTGCTGTGGGATTACGATCAAGACAATGATCTCGACATCTATGTATGTAACGATTTCCAAGATCCCGATCGTTTGTACGAGAATTTGGGCAATGGTCGGTTCAAGGACGTGATCCGAGACACTTTCAAACATACCAGTTGGTTTTCCATGGGATCCGATATCGCGGATGTCAATAACGATGGTCGCACGGATCTTTTGACAGTAGATATGTCGGCAACCAATCACTACCTTTCCAAAGTCATGATGGGTTCCATGTCGACCCATGCATATTTTCTGGACACCGCCGAACCCCGCCAATACATGCGAAATTTCTTGCACCTTAACGCCGGCAAGACAGATTCCGCTCCCACGCACAAACCCAAACCACGGTTCCTTGAGACCGGTCAATTATCCGGCATCTCCAGCACGAACTGGTCTTGGGCGCCCGTGATGCGAGACTTTGATGCCGATGGTCACGTCGATCTATTCGTAACGAATGGACACGTGCGAAATTTCAACAACCCCGATGTCGGCACCGACAAAACCGAAACACAAACTAAAAAAACCTACTGGGATATCCACAAGGGCGAAAAGCCGATGCCGCAGGTCAATAAGACCTTTCATAACCTTGACGGTACGCATTTCGAACCCATCGGAGAAAAATGGGGACTGGATCATTTGGGAATCAGTTACGCTGCGGCTGCCGGGGACTTGGACGGTGACGGAGACGTCGATCTCGTGGTAATGAACATTGATGAACCTGTCAGTATTTTCCGCAATGATATTGGAAAAACTAACAACCTCACGGTCCGTCTGCAGGGCACCCGTTCCAATCGTAGCGGCATTGGTGCAAAAGTCCGCGTGGAATCACCGCTAGGTCAACAGGTTGCCGAGTTTTCGCCACAACGCGGTTATCTATCCAGCCATGAACCGGCGCTTCATTTTGGCATGGGCAACCACCCGACCCTGCAACGCTTGACAGTCGAATGGCCGTCCGGGGCGATCCAGACCTATCAGAACCTTCCCTCCAATCAAGTCGTCACGCTAACGGAGACCTCTCCGCCGTCAAAAACCGCCAAGGCTCCGACGGCGACGCCGTTGTTTGAACAATTAGACAGTATGGGCATTGCGAAACGCGACGAAAACAATTTCGACGACTTCATTTTGCAACCGCTCCTACCAAACAAGCTATCGCAATTAGGCCCCGGGATAGCATTGGGCGACCTCGATCAAAACGGTCGCGACGAATTGTACCTAGCAGCGCCGGCGGGCCAGCCAAAGAGCCTTCACTTATTGCCTGCCCAACCGAATTCGGATGAACAACTTTTCTTTTTTGGTAAACCACTTGAGACGAACAAGGCCATTGAAGAAATGGCTCCTCTATTTTTCGACGCAGACGGCGATGGTGACCTCGATGTTTATGTCGTTTCGGGTGGGGTAGAAAATGGCGGCAACAAAGAACTACTGCGTGACCAACTGTTAATCAATCAGGGAGCATTAAAATTTACAGCAGCCGATGTCGGAGCATTACCCGACACCCGCTTCTCTGGTAGCGCCGTGGCGGCAGCCGATTACGATCGAGATGGTGACTTGGACCTGTTTCTCGGCGGGCGATTAGTAGAGGGTGCATACCCCACAACTCCGCCCAGCATGTTGCTACGCAACGAGTCCAGCGAACAGGATCGCCCCAAATTCGTCAACGCTACCTCTGACGACTCGACAGGTTTACAGCAACCAGGCATGGTGACCAGTGCGCTGTGGTCGGACGTTAACGCTGATGGATGGTTGGATCTCATGGTCTGTGTCGAATGGGGGCCCGTACGAATTTACCTTAACCAGCAAGGGAAACTGGTGGAATCGTCAGAAGCATGTGGAACCGCCGGACGGTTGGGATGGTGGAATGGTATTACCGCAGGTGATTTTGATCGCGACGGCGACATGGACTACATCGCCTCGAATCTGGGACAAAACACCAAATATCACGCGTCCATCAAGAAACCGTCGCGCATTTACTTCGGCCGATTTGGTGAAAATGAAACACCCTCCATTATCGAGACGAAAACGACCGCTGATTGCGAACTACCTGTTCGGGGTAAAAGTTGCTCTCAACATGCCATGCCCCATTTATCCAATAAATTCCCGACTTATCACGAATTTGCATTAGCGGAACTCACTGATATCTACACGCCTGATGAAATTGATTCTGCAGAGAAATTTGAAGTCAATGAATTGAACAGTTGCATTCTTTGGAATGACGGCACAGGGCAATTTTCTTTCGAACCCCTCCCTTGGATGGCGCAAGTCGCACCCTCGTTTGGTGTCGTTTCATTGGACGCCAATGCGGATGGTTGGCGTGACGTATTTTTGGCCCAGAACTTCTTTACGCCACAACGGGAAACCGGACGGATGGCCGGTGGTTTAGGTACCCTTCTGCTCGGAGACGAATCCGGTGAATTCACACCCCAGTGGCCACACCAAAGTGGCATTGCAATTCCCAATGATGCCAAAGGCGTGGTGATCGGAGATTTCAATGATGATCTCAAACCGGATTTAGCCGTGGCCATCAACGATCAAACACCAGCATTTTTGCTAAATCGCTCGACAGCCTTCCCACATTTGGTTCTGGAACTGGAAGGCAATAAAGGTAATCCCCAAGCTATAGGTGCATGGGTTGAAGTTTGGACACAGGATGGTCAAGTACAAGTCCTGGAAAGTCACGCAGGGGGCGGCTACCTTTCCCAATCAACAGCCCGACTGCATGCCGGACTGGGAGACCAAACGGTAGAAAAGATACTCGTCCGTTGGCCCAACGGCACCACTCAGGAGTTTCCGCCTCCCACCTCCACGGCGGCACCCGTCCTGCTGAAACAATCTGGCAAATAGCATATTTCAGAGAAATAAGCCGCCTCGCAACGCAGCTCTAAAACCAAGCTTCGCTCGAACCGACTCACGGAATTCCTAGGTACTGCTGCAGGACACCTGAACGCTGTCAAAATTCAGTGAATTAACTGCGGGGAAACCCCTCAAAGACCAGCGCCTGATCGCTTGCCTCTTTGCCTCAGCCATCACCTCGAAGGGCACCTCGAGAAACGTTTCCTCACGCTGGTTGCCGCCCAGCGGCGTGGATTGCGTATGCCAGCAATCCTTTTCAAGCATGATATTCCGTCTCCCTCGCCCCCGTTTGACTTTACGTGCGGTATTGCGAGAATCGATTGCTAAATTCACTTGAACTTTTTTATCGCCGCTCCCCATGAATTTGCTCTCACCAGTTTTCCCGAAAAGCATCCTGCTTGCCTTGTTAATCCTTGCAAGCGTACCAGTCATCGCGGCGGCCCAAAAACCGATAATCACGCGAGTAGAAGCCTACCCGGCCGAACCTTTTGGTGTCGCCAAAGTGACGTTTCGCATGGGGCAATCTGGAAAGATGATGCAGAATACGGGAGCAGTCCGCATACGAGAAAGTGACGGACGTATTTTTTACCCCGCATTTTCTGAGGGCTTGCTGACCGTCCTGTTCAAACGCCCCAATGTGGGTGGTTCTCGGTCGGTCTGGTTTCTTTTCCGCGGCGACACTCCGTTGGACCTGACCCTTTACGGCGCTGAACCGGTAAATTTCGTTGGAGAAATGAGTCCTTATCGTCCGGCCTTAGCACGCGTGCTATTCAACGCTTGGTGGCGGCAGTTCAATGCCCAGTCGCGACGCATTTTTGAAAACGGCGATTACCCACCGCTCGTCGAATCCTATCTTTCAGCCATGCTAGAGAACCGTCTGCGGTTGACTCCCCCACCTGCTGAGCAATTCAAAAGAAATCGCGAAGATGAATTGCAAAAAACCATGAGCCTGATTTTTGAGGTGGAATCGCTTCGGTCAGAAACAATCCGGAATATGTTGACGATGCCGGCAGATTCAGAAACGGCCACACTGCCGGTGCCCGCTCCCCCTCGATGGACCCCGTCCACCACCGCCACACCGGGGAAGGACGTGCCCACCGAACCCATCGTTCGTTTCGTGCCCGAAGAGTGTTTCTACTTGCGTTTTGGAAGTTGGGATAACCAGCTTTGGGTTAAGCGATTGATGGAAGAGTACGGCGGTGATCTTACCCGGATGATCTCTTTGCGTGGTCACGTCGGCGGTGATTCAACCAAACTCCTTGATCAATTAGTTTTGGAATCGAACCAAGTAGATGATTTGTTCGGTGGCAATTTAATTGCAGATGTCGCGGCGATCGGTACGGACCTTTATTTGAACGATGGCCCGTCCAATGCCATCTTGATGCTTGCAAAAAACAAATCGTTGGAAACACGCATTCGCACCCGTCGAAAAAAATATGCCAAAGATCATGCCGACGAAGGTGTCACGTTAACTGAATTGGAAATTGACGGAACGGTTGTCACGCTGCTCTCCACTCAGGACAATCGCATCCGCTCATTTTTTGCCGTCAAGGACCTCTGCCACATCACCAGCACCTCGATGACAATCGTAAAGCGATTCCTCGAAGCCTCGGAAGGTGAGGGAAGCTTGGCAAACAATCCTGAATTCCGAATGGCACGTGAGAGAATGCCGCTGGATCGCGACGATACCGTTTTCGTTTACCTTTCCCGCCCCTTTTTTGAAAACCTGCTCAGCCCCACCTATCAAATTGAGTTGATGCGGCGAAATCAAGCCATCGCCAACATGCAAATGATTCAAATGGCTCAGTGGGCTGCGGAAAATGAAGGATTCGCGAGTGATGATATTGCCGCATTGATAGCGAATGGGTTTCTGCCGGAAAATTTCAATCGGCTTCCTGACGGCAGTTCTACTTATTTCGTCGACGGACAATGGCAAGACTCGCTACGTGGACAGCGTGGGTTCTTCAAACCAATCGCTGATATGCCGATCGAGGAAATTTCGTCCATGGAGGCGTCTTGGTTACAGGGACGCATTCAATTTTACGAAACCGAATTGAAAGAACTCGATCCCATTGTCGTCGCGCTGCAGAGATTCGAGCGAGATAAAGAAACCGAACGCATTGTTATCGATGGTCGCATCGCACCATTTGGTGCGGAAAAGTATGGCTGGCTGGGCAGCGCGTTGGGCTCAACGCTAGATTGGAAAATTGATACAGGACCCAACACATTGGCTTCGCTTGAATTGAGCGTGGGTGCAAACCTGTTGGCAAAATCCGGTGAGGATCACCTCATTTTCGGTGCCGTCCAAGGTGACCTACCGCCAAAAACTAATTCCAATCCCTCGAATTTTTTCGAGGTCATGAAGCTTCTCAAAACGACCCCCGGATACGTGGGCGCATGGCCTAGTGCGGGGTATCTGGAACTTCTACCTGCCCTCAACTCACAACCCGACTCCGAAGGATTCACTTACTCTCGAATTCTCGGAATCTGGCGGTTACAGGAAGATGAATTCTCACTGGCGGCATTCGATCGGCAAAGACTACAGCAAGCCAAGCAATACATTAAAGCTGTTCCCGCGAAACAGACCGCCCAAGTCCGGCTTCGCGTAGGAGACGTCTCTAAGTCGAATTTAGTGGAATGGGCTAACGTGTTTTATTTTAATCGCAGTTGGGAAACCTCCATTGCGAACGTGCAGCTATTGAACATGCTCATTCAACAGTTCAATCTACCACCGGATGCCGTCTTGGAAGATGCCGAAAACTTGCTGGGAGTCAAATTGGCTTGTCCTCTGCAGGGCGAGTATAAGCTGATCGCAATGGATAATTCACGAGCCGAATGGCAATCTACAAAATGGCCTTCGTTCGCAGACCCCCAGATGCCCGAGGGCTACACTGCGCCTCCCATCAAATGGTTTCGAGGCGTTGCTCTGGATGTGTTTCAGCTCGACTCACAATTCATCGTTCATGGTCATATCGACATCGCCCGAGACCCAGCCAGCATCGGCACCGGAGCAGGCGGTATATTGGGGAACCTCCCTTCTATTGATTTGTTTAAGGGCTTTTCAAAGGTCGAAGAGAACAAAGAGGATAGCAAGTCAAAAAAAACCGACCCCAAAAAGTAAAAGAGAAGGGCACAAGAGATCGCGAACCAGCGGCCCGATTGCGTGCAGCGGCCCGATTGCAGAGGAGCCTTCGTAAGCGCTGGCCGAGACGCCGCAAAAACACGAGAAACATTTTTTTGCGGGAATTTCTTGCTTGATGATGCGTAATACTATTACCTCGCACGCCAGACGCATAAAATCTCTGCAACTGATTTGCGAATCGCCGTTTGCACCCATCCCCCATCATCCTCGAGGACAATCGAATGAATCAATGCTGCATACCACGGTTCGCCATGCTCTTCGGGAGTTTGTGCTATTTGACGCTATTCGCGTTTTCGCCTCCTCTCCACGGCCAAGAAAAGGAAGTAGAGCAGTCGCTCTGGGAAGGCACTCTTGATGCTGGGGGGCAAAAATTACTTATGAAATTTGAGTTCCACAAAGATCAGGATGCTTGGAAGGGTGTATTGCATAGCCCCGACGAAGGGCATATTGAAATCCCCATTTCGAAAATGCAAACGACCGACGGACAAATGGAATTCATGGCACCCACGGTTGGGGCAAAATTCGCCGGGGAACTCAGCTCTGACGGGCTACTCGCCACGGGAATATGGTCACAAAACGGCCACGAAATTGATTTCGTGTTACGGAAAGTCGATTCGTTAAACCTCCCCAAATTGAAGGAAGCTTGGCAAGGCACACTCAAGGCGGGTGAAACCAAATTTAAACTCGGCCTGAAAATTTTCCAAACTGATGAGGGAGATTTGTTTGCCAAACTTGATAGCTACTCGCAAGGTGTGAAGGGCATTCCGGTGGACTTCAAACAGGACGGTCGGCAGTACCTATTTTCCCAGGCAGCAATGAAACTGACCTACAAGGCAGAACTATCGGCTGACGGAAAAACGCTCTCTGGCACCTGGGAGCAGGTAGGAACAAAATTCCCTTTGGAACTGGAACGAATGTCAGAGGGATTCGAACCTGTCGCGAATCGTCCCCAAAATCCAAAAGGTCCCTTCCCGTACAAGGTCAAAAAAGTGACCTACGAAAATGCGACGGATAAAGTCACTTTAGGCGGCACTTTGACGACGCCAAACGGCGAAGGGCCATTCCCGGTCGCGATCTTAATATCGGGATCAGGCTCGCAGGATCGCGACGAAACTCTTTTCGAGCACAAACCCTTTTGGGTGATTGCGGATTACCTGACGCGCCACGGCGTGGCCGTGCTGCGATTTGATGATCGCGGTGTGGGGGAATCGACGGGAGTAGAATTACTTGCCAATTCGACCTCGCAAGACTTCGCCAATGATGTACAAGCAGGCATCGATTTCCTCAAGACTCAGGACAATATTGATTCCACGAAAATTGGACTGATAGGTCATAGCGAGGGTGGTTTGATCGCTCCCATGGTGGCCACACAGGGCGATGATGTGAATTTCATAATCTCACTGGCAGGCCCCGGAGTAGATGGAGGAAAAATTCTTACGTCACAGCTTCGAGCTGCTCAGGAGGCCTCCGGATTTGATCCTGACTTAGTCGACGCTATCGAAGAACTTACCGAAAGATTAGTAGCCAAGGTAAACGCGGATGAAACCGTCACTCAAGAAGTGTTGAAAGAATTGACGGATGAAATTAGTAAAGATTTATCTGAAAAATCAGCCGCGGGCTTCAACACTCAAGCAAAACTTCTGTCTCAAATGATGGCTTCACCTTGGGCAAGATATTTTATCAAGCATGATCCCGCAGTTAACTGGAAACAAGTTCGTTGCCCGGTATTAGTTTTGAATGGTGAAAAAGACCTTCAAGTGTTAGCTGACCTTAACCTTCCAGCGATAAAAAGTGCCTTGGAAGAGGCTGGGAATAACAAATTCAAAATCGTTAGGTTAGCTAACCTGAACCACTTATTCCAAGAGACTGAGGGGCCCGGCCTCGGTAACGAGTATGGCTTGCTTGAGCAAACATTTTCGCCGAACGCCCTGCAAGCTATGAGCAATTGGCTCGATCAAATATTGCCGTAACAAGCCTTCCATCGCGGGCGATGCCGCGGAAGTGCGTTTCATCAGAAAGCGGCCGCGGTTAGCCAACCTGTTTAGGCGGCTCGTTTTTCAGCCCGACGCTTCAACTTCTTTAATCGTCGGCGGTCAGCTTTGGATAGACCGTCGACCTCGCCCTCTTCCACCGTCATCAGATAATCGTCTCCCACAGGTTGAGCGGAAGTTTTCGGCTTTTGCGTGGCTTTAGCTTTTGTTGGCATTTTCTTACTTAGTGGTGCTTGCCGCGCTTCGGATGGTGCGGTTTTTTTGCGCTGGGTTGTTTCCGGTGGGGTCTGAGTTTGCGTGCTCTTCCGCTTCTTCTTAGCCGCGGTGGTAGCGGTTTTTTTGGCCGCGTTAGTATCCTTTTTGACCTTGGTTACTTGGCGTTCACTCTCCTCCTGCGACGCGGTTTCTTCGCGCCGACGGCTGCGGGCCTCCGCTTTCTCGGCTGCCATTGCCTCACGTTCGTCCGCTTTTTCCTGTTTCTGCAACGCCTTCGCCTCTTGCTTGGCCTGTTTAGCGGCTAACCTCTCTTCACGCGCCAATTGCTTTCGTTGCGAACGTTCACTGACCTGAGATTCTTGGCGTTGTGAAGTGGCTTTCGTTTTGACCAAACCATTTGCGTTTAGATAAACAAATCGAGCGTACCCCAGAACTGAAACAAACAGTGCGGTACTGCCAAACAGAAGACTGTTACCAAGCGAAGCATGTAAATACTCCGAACTCTTCGCCTGAACTTCCGGAACTTCATTAATTAAGTGGGCGATGCCGTAGGTAAACAAAACAGAAAACAACCCCACGACCGCCAGCTTGGAATGACGAACTTCGATCAGCCCCCGTATCAACAGCAATGCCAAGCCGCCTAGCTTTATGAGGAAGACCCACATCAGGATAGAACTACCTTCAGCCCCGCTTCCTAGCGTATTGACAACAACATTACGAAATAACGAGGCGATTCCCGTGACACTGGCTGCACTGGCCAATAAAAAAAGCATCGCCAGCCACATCCAAATTCGGTAAGAGCCGCGATAATCGTCTCGCCGGTGTTGCCTGAGAAGAAAAATCTGCAAACTAACACAGGAACTCAACAGCAAAAGAAAATTGGAGTACCAAACGCCTAACCCGCGCCCTGTATCCAACGAAAGTGCGGCTACACCCTCTTCTCCAATCACTTCGATCCAATCTGGCGAGTTCAAATGCAGCAGATTAAGGCCAGCGATCGCAGACAACAGAAATGCAATGGCCGCCGCCATCGACCAAAAACGTTTCGGAATAAGATCCGTTGTCTTAAATTGACGGCTACGCCTTGCTCCCTGCGTGTAGGGGCGTGCCGCAGGCCGGCGCGGTTCAGATTGACTGGGTGACTGAGCGCAGGGCGGCGTGGCCGACTCTTCGGATTGAGCGGTGTCTAAAGTTACGCGCCGTCTTCGCTGACGGATGCTCTGCGAATGCATATGGCAGATACCCATTTCCCTGCGTCACTGAGCGCGCGTATCCTCCGCGCGCATCCACAAGGAAAATCGACAAGCCAGACTTACAACTTGATGAACGCCTGGGCCCACCAAATTACCTGCCGAAAGCGCAAACCCAACCAGCTAGCATTCCCGGTGAATGCATCAGACGAATGTGTTTCGTAACTCGCCTAGCCCGTCAATGCTCACCACCGTTTCATCGCCTGGTTGCAAGAAAACCGGGGGATTGCGTCCTGCCCCCACCCCCGCCGGTGTGCCCGTAAATAACAAATCGCCAGGCTGCCAGGTACAAAATCGTGACAGATGGGCAATCAAATAATCGATTTTGAAAATCAATTGCGACGTGTTGGCGTGCTGCATTTCCACGCCGTTCAAATGTAAACGAATTTCCAAATTCTCGGCCTCAATTTCATCACACGTTGTGATCCACGGCCCGATGGGGGCGAAGTCATCGCAAGATTTCCCTAAAAGCCACTGTCCACCCGGCCGACCCTTTTGCCAATCTCTTGCCGTGACGTCATTGCCACAACAGAACCCGAAGATGTGCTGCCGAGCATTTTCGGGCGATATATCTTTACCTGCTCGCCCCATCACAACGACTAATTCCGCCTCAAAATCTACTTCTTCGCTAATCTCAGGTAACTTAATGGACGCACCGGGGCCAGTAATTGAATCAGAGAACTTATTAAAAATGACCGGTAAGTCTTTCACTTCCGCACCCATTTCGGCAGCGTGTTTTGCATAGTTTCTACCGACACAAACAACCTTCTGGGGATGCAGCAAGGGCGCTACCAATTGAGCTTCGGAAACCGGCACCGTAACGTGTGAAATCAACTCAGATTGCTGACCAAAGAAGCGGATAAAACCCGCAGCCGTTTCTGGAATATCTTCACCACATCTGCCGATCAGGCGGACATGTTCGCTCTCCACCACTCCGGCCCATGCTTGTCCCTCGTAGATAAGTCTTGCAATTTTCATGGTATTACGCGTTTCCTCCGGGTGTGACTGCGTTGGCATGTAAAGCGGATGGCAGAAAAATCGGCATTATCCCTAAAAATCACCGAATCGTTTTTTTTTCATGTGAACGCTGAGGAGATTATCAACAGGTTCCCTGCTACCTCGAAAGCAGATGCCAAAATTAGATAGGTAAAAACCAAATCAGGCAACCTTGTTTGAAATACGCGCCGTACCGGTAACTTTGACCAGAAAATCAAATCGCCATGGAAGAACAAGCCATAAACGAGTTAGCGGGCACTGTCCCTACATTGATTCCTACTGCACCGAACGGCTCAACCACAAAGCAACTTTTTCAGCGATGTCTCATCGACAACGTCAGAGAGGGCGTTGTTATGGTTGATCAGGATTTGAAAGTGAAGCTTTGGAATCAAGCCGCAGAGCAACTGACCGGTATTCGCGGGCCCGGCATGATTGGTAGCGACTGGTTACCCAGCTACATTGATTTACGCGATCGATTTGACAAGGCGATCCCGGACACTGCATGCCCCATCAAAGAATCGATCCGCAAGGCTGAGCAGGTTATGTTAGCGGCCACGGTGACGGGTCGTGGTGGACGGAAAATGGCCATCGAATTACGTGTTATCCCTGTCATGGGAAGAGACTTGGGAGTACGCGGAGCGGTTATTCTGATGCATGACCAATCCTCGCAAGTCGATCTCGAGCAACAAGTACTCACGCTTTACGCCCATGCCACACGAGACCAATTAACGGGAGTCGCAAACCGTGCCCATTTCGAACGGTCACTGGCTGCGCGGATCAAGGAATTCCATGCGAAGACAACGGTTTCAAGTTTGATCGTCGCGGACATCGATTTTTTCAAGAAGATTAATGATGACTTTGGTCACCATATTGGTGATCAATCACTCATAAGCTTTGCCCAAGTATTACAGGATAATACACGCACTAACGATTTAGTCGCTCGCTATGGCGGCGAAGAATTTGTGATTGTTTGCCCCAACTGCTCATTGGAAAATGCTGTTGAACGAGCCGAAGAAATTCGTCTGGCACTTGCTCAATCGCCCATTTCAGCGCTCAACGGTAAAAACATGACTGCCAGTTTTGGTGTCACGGAATTTCAGACAGGGGATACCGCGATTACGGCATTTGTGCGAGCTGATCAAGCGTTACTCCTGGCAAAGGAAAGTGGCCGCAACCAAGTCCGGTACATGGACCCGGAAAAATTCGACGCCACAAAAATGAAACCTGAACCACGAAAAATCCAATCCGATATCAAATGGATGGAATTCAAGGGAAATCTCTTGCTGCAACAAGAAGGCGAAATCACTTGTCCTCTGGAAATTTTGGTGGAGAAGATCAAAGGGATCGTGACTCAAAATGATTATAAAATCGGCTCTGCGGAAGAGGGTTACGTAAGGATTCTTGTGAAAAAGATTCCCGGCACTAAACCTGGCTTGATGAATCGACCGTCAACGCTGATCGTCGATATTGAAATCAAAGAAAATATCGCCTCCACTCAATCGAAAAGAAAATGCCTGCGAACGAGAATCACGGTCCGCAGTTTGAAAAATCGAGAGCGCAGACATCGAAATCTGGACCAAAGAGCCCAACTGATCATGAGTCAGTTCATCGATGATCTCGATTTGCTTAAGCTGGTAGCAGAGAAGCTGGAAGCTCCAGAAAGTCGATATTAGGGGTCACTTACCAGACGCGGGGGTCATTAAAGTCGCGTTTTTGCGAACATCTTTCCAGTAATCGACCAAGAGGGGACCGATTTCGTGGTCCCCGGCACCTACCCAATTGAACCCGCTTTTTTGTTTCGGTACGATCATCGCTCCCAGTTTGCGGAATGCATTCTGGCAAGCATCAACGTTTGATAGATCCGAATCAATAATCCGAGGTTAAAGATGGCCTATTCCCTACCAGAATTGCCCTATCCATACGACGCGCTCGAACCCCATATCGATGCCAAGACGATGGAAATTCATCACAGCAAACACCACAACGGTTATGTCACGAAAGTGAACAATGCCATCGCAGGTACCGACCTCGAGTCGAAATCCATCGAAGAGCTTGTTTCTGATCTGAAAGCTATTCCCGAAGCCATTCGCGGAGCTGTACGAAATAATGGTGGCGGCCACGCTAACCATTCACTTTTTTGGTCCGTAATGAAACAAGGTGGTGGTGGAAAGCCTACCGGTGACCTTGCCGCTGCGATCGATGATGCGTTCGGCAGTTTCGATAACTTCAAGGAACAATTTTGCACCGCCGCCCAAACGCGTTTCGGGAGTGGCTGGGCATGGTTGGTGGTATCCGATGGCAAACTGGCAATCGAGAGCACGCGAAACCAGGACAATCCGCTGATGGAAGGCCGCACTCCCATTCTCGGTATTGATGTTTGGGAACACGCCTACTATCTGAATTACCAAAATCGTCGTCCCGATTACGTGGAAGCCTTTTTCCACGTCATTAATTGGGACGAAGTTGCAAATCGGTACGCCGCAGCAACTGCCTAATTCACGCTTCGAGGAGCCAAGCTTAGCTCTCGCAAGTGCCCTGCTGAACGAGCCATGTCACGTATTTAATCTACGGGGCACTGGCTCGTTTCTTTGCTAGCTCTCTGCTGACAAAGTTTTAGGTCTTGTAAAAATTACCGTTGACCGGTCTTTACCTCCGTCCCTACGATCCCGCTGACTTGGCGCGCCATGGGTGCGCGAGTTTTTTGAGACCTATCCTGTCATTCGATCAAAACGGGAAATCATGAGAGCAATTACTGCGGGCATTATCCTGACCACCGGTTGTCTTTTTATTAATTTGACCGGTTGCCAACTTGGGAAACCGAGCTTGGGCAGCCTAGCATGGTGGCAAAATGACACGGAACTGGCTTCTCGTTACATCGAGCCGCCCTCGCATCAATTTACGCCAAGCGAATCGGCCGTCGTAAGTAACGACCCGGACTTACCGCCATTGCCGACCGACATTCAGAAAACGGCAGATTCATTTGAACAAGAAATTGCCCGCTCCTATAAGGAGCTGGTGAAAGATTCCAAACAGCATAATGCCGACCTAATTACCAGTCTGGAAAAGACGGCACCGGCCAAGGTTTTGAATCCCCAAACGGTTCCCAATCCGCCTGAGGATCTACCGCAGGCCCAGTCTCCTTTAGCACCTCTAGCAGATAACCAGAGCGAGTTCGCAATTTCGAAGGAGACTCCGGATACAGGTGGTTTCGTACCAAACAGCCCCAGTGAACAGCTGCAAAAAAGTGCCACTCCCCTAAAGCCTGAAAATACGGGTGATTCCTTTGTGGTGGGCAACCAAGACTCGAGTTTCGTTCCCCGAAACGACTCGGGCTTTCAACCCTCATCCGAACCCCCCAACTATATGAGATTAGTAGAAAACACATTGCCTAATTTAGAACCAAAAAACTTGGGCTCTGCTTCCCTTCAACCACTGGAAGCAAAGCCACCAGGTGCAATGAGCGATGAGGCACCTAGCGGATTTGCCGCCCAATCCACATTTGTGCCAACCCCCATTCCATCACCGAAGAGCATGGATAACGGCACGAGCGACAATGCGTATCCGTCGACACCCCATAAGTCTTTTGGCAATTCTGCAGACGCCGCCCCAAATACGATCCAACCCAGCCAGGCGAGCCAGAACGAACAGCTATTTGATTCCTTTGGGGGAACTCCTAGCCTTCCCATCCCCAGCCCACAAATCGCACCGTCGAGTGAGGCGTCGACGCTAAACTTGCCAACTCAAGGTTCTTACGCACCGGGTAGCATCTCAACCCCAAGTCCAATTGTTCCCTCGCAACTCAAGTTGCCTATGCCGAAATCATCCACTCTCCATTAATCGAGGGGGAATAGATGATATGACAGAGTATAAGAACGCTCGCCAATAGCTACACACTCCCGACTGCTTACGCGTCCACAAGCGTCCCTTAACTTTGGTTTCAGCTTCGACTCAAGCAACGCCCTGAGCAATATCATTAAAAAAAGGACCCTATCACACTCAGTGTTAGGGCCCTTTGTTGAAATCTGGCGTTCTTCTCAATATCGCTGACGTCGCCGACGCACCAACGCACTATTTACGTATGACAGGTTTCCCATTGCGTGGGCGAATAAAACTGGAAGCCCTGTTACCACTTTTCGTATTCAAGGGCTGGAGTGCTTGGCCCACTTCCGTTTGGCCGGTCGCTTGCGGGTCTTCTAGCAATTCCATGGTGTACTTCCCAATATAATGCAGGTAGCTGTCGTCCCCCTCAAAGCCTTGGACTTTCTCATCCCACTGCACCACCTTTTTCGTGATGCGTCCAGCTGCTAGGTCAAAAAACAAAGCCCCTTGATTCATTTTCTGCTGAATCTGGCTTTTCACTTTGGGGTCTTCAACGGGAGTCAGTACTTCACGCCGAAAAGACACTGTCGCGATTCCATCCTCAACTTTGCGAAGCGTGTACAGCATGCGCGTTTTAATCACTTTCAAAGTACCATCGCCGCGACGAGCCTGCAGTTCCTCTGGAGTATTCCATTGGCCCCCAAGGGAGATCGCTTCCTCCGGCAGAGGCAAAGTAAATTTACCCATACCGAATTCCGCCCGGCGAATATGATTTTCTTGTTGAATAATCTGCCCCGAGGGATTAATCGTTGTGGTCGAGATCGGCTTACCAACTTTTTCTGCCGTCGCCTGATAAAGATCAGGCACGTTCTCATCTTTGGTACTGTCATAACTGACCGGGTCGGCATCACCGATCTTCTGCCATTCCACCGCGGATTCCAGCTGATCTTGTACGGTGATGTTTCCTTTGGTGTCGACGCTGAGAATGTCCCACACGATCACGGAACGAGTTCTCAACGACGTTTTTTCATTGAAACCTGCCATCGAGGTATCCGTTGAAGCGATCTGTTCCACAGACCAGCGGAGCGTTTCGTCCGGTTGCATACGGTACTGAAGTTTCCAAGACTGTCGTTGTTCGGCTCGACGAGTCGATCGATCGACGACGTTATCATCTTTTTCTTGGCCGAACAGGCCGGGAGTGCCTGCGAACAACCCGAGAAAAAATACTGTCAGAATCTTAAGTTTGAAGATCATGCCCGCCTCCATGCGAGAAAGTAAAAATGCTTCTAAAATACGATGAGCCGCGTGGGCGTTTAGTTCATTAAGTCGTTAGGGCGTGCCTTGGTTTTTAACAAAGTCACCTCGCCATCCAAGTTTTTCACGTAAGGTGCGATAATAACTCTGCCCCTTGACCGCAATCAATCGAAAAACGGGCTTCGCTTTGTATACGCATACTCGCGTTGTTGAATCCAACGGCGCTAACACCTGTCCGTCCAAAACGGCTGAAGTCGATTCGTTCTCTGTCCGCGCGACCAGCTCGTAAATGCGATCGGCACGATCCACCACTGGTCGGACTGTCAGCGTGTGAGGATTGATTGGAGAGATCACAAATGCCTCCAAGTTTTTTCGCAAAATGGGTCCGCCTGCTGAAAGGTTGTGAGCAGTCGAGCCAATCGGCGTACTAATAATCAATCCGTCACACGCATATGATGTCGCCAATTGGCCATCGACGTAAAGATCAATGTACTGCATTGAAAAGGGCGGGCCGGATAGAACAGCCAGTTCATTAAGTCCCAATTCATCGATCACCGTCTGCCCATCGCGCTCGATGCGGCAACGCATCATCAAATGTTCGACTATTTGGAAGTCACCCGTTCGCACGGACTCCAGAGCACCTGCTAGCTCTTCTGGTTGAACGTCTGCGAGAAACCCTAATTTCCCGAGATTGACTCCCAATACAGGCAACTGCTGCTGACCCATGAAACGCGCAGAACGCAGGATTGAGCCATCGCCACCTAAAACAATCGCGATGTCAGCGGGGTTTGCGTCAAAATCAAATTGCTCGTCAAAAGAAAATTCTTCGGCCACGATGTCAGCATACTGCTCGATCACCGGCCTTAATTTCTCAATCTGCGTCAAGACTTTGGGACGTCGATCACCGGAGCCCAAAATCAGGGCGCGGATTTTTTTGTTTACTTGATCGGGCGTGACCATTGTTTCAAGCACAGAAAAAGACATAAAGTGATCCTGTTCGAGACTCCAGATTACGTTATTTCCGCGTTTTTTGCCAGAAGACGCGTCTGGTCTCTCGGTGTTTGCCGCGGTGATTTGCCGATGGAACGGACGTTTTTGATCGCGGAGGACTTGGTCTTTAGAGCACTCTCAGTCCCGACACCGTAAAATTTATAGGCGATTCCCGAACCGCGGCCAGAAAGAGGAGCGTTGCTTAATACGATGCCAACCTGATTACCGTCTATTTTGCGAACCCGACCGATTCTAGAATAAAGAGGTCGGATCATGGAACGAACCATCTCCGATACCGTTACGATGTTACGGCTTACAGATAATCCCCTTTGACTTTGGCTCCTCTTAATTATGAGTAACTCGATCAAATTGATTTTCTTTGTCGGTGTTGCCCTTGTTTGCACGTTGCAAACCGCTTGGGCTGATCGCCCTAATATCATGATCATTCTGGCGGATGATTTGGGATTCTCCGATCTCGGCTGCTATGGCGGCGAAATCGAAACACCGAACCTTGATAGCCTTGCGGCCAATGGTCTGCGTTTCACGAACTTTTATAATACCGGGCGTTGCTGGCCAACTCGCTCATCGATCCTTACCGGTTACTACGCCCAGCAAGTGCGAAGGGATAGGATACCTGGGGTAAAGCGTGGCGGAATGTCTGGTAAACGTCCTCCATGGGGTGCTCTGGCTCCCGTCAGGATGCAGGCAGCCGGGTATCGAACTTACCACATCGGCAAGTGGCATATTGACGGCATGCCCGTTCAACAAGGGTTCGATCATTCTTATTTTCTTGGTGACCAAGCAAGGTTTTTTAGTCCTAAACGCCGTTTCCTCAATGACGTCGCTTTACCGGCTGTGGAACGTGATTCGGGATACTATGCAACGGTTGACTTGGCAGATCGGACCATTGAGTCATTGAAAGCTCACTCAGTAAATCATGCCGACCAGCCCTTCTTTCATTACCTGGCTTTAACAGCGCCGCACTTTCCTTTGCATGCCTTACCCGAAGATATTGTCAAATACCAAGACCGTTATTCGCAGGGTTGGGATGTTGTGCGGGAAACAAGATGGCAGGGATTGCAAAAAGCGGGCATTCTGTCGAATGAGCAATGCCGGTTATCGCCAATGGAAATGGAGACGGGAGCTCCCTACCAACGTCCCAAGGATATCCAAGCCTACGGTGCGGGAGAGATGGCTTTACCACAACCATGGGATTCCCTGTCGCAGGAGCAAAAACAGTTTCAGGCCACGAAAATGGCCATTCACGCGGCAATGGTCGATCGTATTGACCGAGAGCTGGGAAGGGTTTTTCAACAGCTCAAGGATATGGGCGAGTTCGATAACACCCTGATTATATTTCTATCTGACAACGGCTGCAGCAGCGAATTGATGATCCGAGATGACGGACACGATCCCCAGGCAGCACCGGGATCCGCAGCCACTCATCTTTGTTTAGGCCCCGGCTGGGCAAGCGCCTCGAATACTCCGTTTCGCAAACACAAGACCTGGGTTCACGAAGGTGGCATCGCCACGCCTTTCATCGCTCATTGGCCGGCAGGGATCAAAGATACCGGCGAAGTTCGACATCAACCTGCCCACTTAGTCGACGTCCTACCTACGATGCTGCAGTTGGCTCAGACCGAATTGAAACCTGATACGGGTGGGCCCGAATTCCCCGGCGAAAGCCTCGTTAATGCAATGGTCGAAAATCAGGAGATCGAGCGCGACTTTGTTTGGTGGTCACACGAAAAGAACAACGCGATCCGCATGGGTCGCTGGAAAGCTGTTAAGACATCATCGACGGATTGGGAACTTTACGACCTATCTGTGGACCGCTCGGAGACCCGTAACCTGGCTGGCGAAAATCCCCAACAGCTGTCCACGATGGTTAATCGGTGGAACGAAACCCGTGATCAATTCGCCGAGGACATCAAGGAATAAACGCTGCCCAAGGTTACTTGACAGCCCTTGAGGATTCTTGACCGCTGGAAACACCAGTTTGCCGCGCGAGGTCTCGGCAGACTTCCGCGATACCATTGGCATCGAGCTTCAATTCGGCGAATAACTCGGCCCGGTCACCATGTTCTACAAACCGATCGGGAATTCCAATTCGGTGCACATGTGAGCAATCGATCCCGACACTGCTGCCGTGCTCCAAAACAGCGCTGCCGAAACCGCCCATCAGCATCCCCTCTTCCACCGTTACCACGAAGGGCATCTCTTTCAGTGCTTTGGAGATGGTTTCGGTGTCCAGTGGCTTTACAAAGCGAGCACTGACAACGCCGATGTCCAGACCTTCCTTACGGAGTGCTTCGGCGGCGCGGATACAGTTAACCAGTGGCGTTCCGGCACACAGAATCATTCCGTCGTTACCCCACGCGAAGATCTCTGCTTTTCCCAGTTCCACAGCTTGAGCGTCACGTGGCAACTCTATTGCAGTGTCTTTCGGATAGCGCAGAGAGCAGGGCGTGTCGTGCTTCAGGGCAAAGTCGAGCATTAAGCGGATATCGCAGGCGTCGCCGGGTGCCATGACGACCATATTTGGGAAAATACGCATGTAGGCAAAATCAAATGTGCCGTGATGCGTAGGACCGTCGGGAGCTGTCAGTCCGGCGCGATCCATCGTGAAAACAACCGGTAGATTTTGCAGGCAAACCTCTTGGAATATCTGGTCGAAGCTTCGCTGCAAAAAGGTACTGTAGATATCTACAATAGGTCGGATGCCGGTCTTTGCTTGCCCAGCCGCGAAAGCCACCGCGTGCGATTCGCAGATTCCAACGTCGAAAAATCTATCGGGAAATTCTTCTCGTACCGGTTCTAACTTGTTGCCTTGGCACATCGCCGCGGTGATGACCGTTACCTTATCATTTTTTCTCATCTGCTCAGCAATCGCATCGCGAGCGAAATTGGTGTAAGCCGCAGCCCCTCCGCCGCCCTTCGGGACGACGGTGTCATCCTTCTGTTCGAATGCCGGTGGAGTGTGGAAAAAGACGGGATCTTCGGCGGCAGGTTTGAATCCATGCCCTTTGCTCGTAATCACGTGCAACAGTACCGGGCCCTCAATTTCCTTGACCATTTTGAGATATTTCTTGACGATGGCGACGTTATGACCATCGATGGGCCCAAAATAGCGAAAGCCAAACTCTTCAAACATCATGCCGCCATGCAACCCGGCTTTGACGCCCTCTTTGATCTGGGCCAATAATCTTTCCGTGGGGTCTCCGAATACAGGCACACGATTCAGAACATTGGCGACCTCGCTCTTAAAGCCGCTGTACGCTCGATTCGATCTCAAACGATCCAAGTATTTCGCCAAGCCGCCAACACGTGGGCAAATCGACATCTCGTTATCATTGAGAACCACCAAAAGGTTACTTTTGGAACTAGCAACGTTGTTGAATGCCTCGAATACAATCCCTGACGGCAATGCTCCATCGCCGATCACGGCGACAGCGTGTCGATCAGATTCGTTGTGTAAATCATCACCACTGCGAATCCCCACCATTGTGGAAACACTGCAACCCGCATGCCCCGTGACAAACAAGTCATATTCGCTTTCCGCTGGATTGGGATACCCCATCAAGCCGCCGCGGGTACGAATACCAGGGAACTCGTCATATCGGCCCGTGATTAATTTCTGGGGATAGATTTGATGACCGGTATCCCAAATCAGACGGTCGTACGCAAAGTCGTAAGTTGAATGCAAAGCCAAGCATAGTTCCACAACGCCTAAGTTGGACGCGAAGTGGGCGCTTCTTGTGCTAAGCAAGCCACACAAGGTTTCCCGTATTTCGTCGGCCACTTGCTCGAGTTGGGCCACACTCATCGAGTGTAGCTCTTTAGGCGACTTGAGCTGTGATAATATCTTTGCCATCGTTAGTGAGTCCTTTCCAAGACGTACTTCGCGAGGTTTCTTAACGGTTCGGCTCGCGAGCCAAAATCAGCAAGTGACTCAACCGCATCATGCACTAGTCCAGCCGCTCGGCTCTCGCTTTGTTCCACTCCCATCAAATTGGGATAGGTGAGCTTACCGCGGCCATCGTCCTTGTTGGTCATTTTTCCCATTTTGGTCCAATCGCCCCGACAATCCAATAAGTCGTCCACGATCTGGAAGGCTAAACCCAAATTTTTTCCGAAGATTTCAAGTGCCGCGATCTGTTTCGAAGAACCTGCGGCGACGATCGCTCCCAATCTCAGAGAGACCGACAGTAGGGCGCCTGTCTTTCGCCGATGAATATGTTCGAGTTTTTCTAGATCGCCCATTTGGTCACTTTCCTGAGCCAGGTCGTCTACCTGGCCGCCCACCAAGCGAGTTGCTCCACATGCTTGGGCTAACTCAACGCTGCAGGGCGTAGCAATTGACGGGGGATACTCGCTACAGACGACCTGAAAAGCGAGAGGAATCAGAGCATCGCCGGCTAAGATGGCCGTTGACTCGTCAAACTTCACGTGGCAGGTCGGTTGCCCCCTCCGCAATTGGTCATCATCCATAGACGGAAGATCGTCGTGAATGAGTGAATAGGTGTGGATCATTTCTACGGCGCAGGCGGCCGGCAATGACTCCTTGGAGTCTTTTCCGCAGGCCTCACACGCCATCATCACCAACAGCGGCCTGAGCCGTTTCCCTGGGCTGAGGAGGCTGTAACGGATCGCTTCTCGAAGCTGCGCCGGGCAATCCGCATCAAATTCAGTGAAGCGAACCAATTGCTCATCAATTTGCTGACGAGCTAAATCGAGATTGAAATCAATTGTATCGATAGATGGTTCTGACATGAGCGGGCAATCACAAACGGTGGAATTAGTCCTGAAGCCTGAGAAAAATCCCTCATCTCCCGGACTTTGGGAACCGTCGTGAAGCTCCTTGGTTAACCCGAAAACGTTCAGGAATCCAGTTTAGAACAAACGTCCGTCTTCGTCCACTTCCGCAGCTAAATCGGCTTTACCTCGTGCCGGTCGATCCTGAGGCGTTTCCTCGGCGTCGAAGGCTGTGGTAGTTTCGCCACCTGCGGCGTTTACCTGAGTCAACAATTCGATTTTTCGGCGCACCTGATCCAATGAAGAATGGCACTGTTTCAACAACTTCACGCCTTCTTCATAACGCTGAATCGATTCGGTAAGCGGTAAATTCCCCGTCTCTAAATCCGCAACAATTCCCTCCAAATTCGTGAGTGCTTCCTCAAATTTGGGTTCTGTTTTTTTGGCGGCAGCCTTCTTTTTTGCCATCGCTATCGCTTCCTTTTTTGTTCATGTCGCGTTCCGATTTCGATCATAGGGATCGCGGCGATTTTTTTTTGGGGGGGTGAATACATGGATAAACCTCAAGGAGTTTCTTTGCTGTCGCGTTTCAAACTCAATCCTCTGGTTTCTCAATTCCAACAATTTGACTCTCAATTTTTCCGGTAGCTAAGCGCGTAATGATATGACTGCCAAGACGGGCCTCCGCGGCGTTGCTCAAGATCTCGCCTTCTGCCGACTCAGTGACGCTGTAGCCCCGTGACAACACATTCAAGGGGCTAATTGCCTGCAAACGTCCCGCTAACACGGCGATGGTATTTTCACGTTGTTGCATTTGCTGGTTACAGGCGTACTGCATCCGCATCTCCAACTCGTCGACGTTTCGACGTGCCACGTTTAACAGGTGATCAGGCTCTTTGAGCACGCGTCGAGATTCGATCGAGCGGAGTTGCTCTCGCGCCATTTCGATTCGTCTAATTAACGCAGTACGAATACGCAGCTGCAAATCATTTAGGCTGTTGGTTAAATGCTGTTTTTCTGGCACCACCAACTCTCCCGCCTCACTTGGCGTCAGAGCCCTGACATCCGCCACCAAATCGCTTAAGGTGACATCGATCTCGTGTCCGACGGCACTAATAACGGGTAACGGGCAATTCGCGATCGTGCGGACCAACTCTTCGTCATTGAAACTCCACAGGTCTTCGGCAGAGCCGCCTCCCCGCGTCACCACCAAAACATCCGGTCGATCCGCCAGATTGGCGGCCAAGCTGACGCCCTCCGCAATTTCCCTGGCGGCTCCTTGCCCCTGCACGCGGGCCGGAATGATTAAAATATCCAGATTCGGCCAACGCCGATTAACTACCTGAAGAAAATCCCGAATCGCTGCACCCGTGGGACTGGTCACCACCCCGATACGGCGCGGCACGACTGGAATGGCCCGCTTTCGTTCAGCATCAAACAAGCCTTCTGCCGCCAGTTTGGCGTGCAATTTCTTCAATGCCAACTGTTGGCTGCCGACACCCTTGGGCTCAATCTTTTGAATAATAAGTTGATAAACTCCCCGCGGCGGGTAGATGTCAATTTCCCCGCGGCAGATTACCTGCATGCCATTCTGCAGATCAAAGCCAATTCGCTGTGCCGTGCTACGCCAAATGACTGCTTTTAATTGGGCGTTCTCGTCACCCAATGTCAGGTAGACGTGGCCGCTTTGGGGCTGGGTTAGATTAGATATCTCGCCAGAAACCCACAGATTCGGAAAGCTGTCGCGCAGCGTCCACTGCAGTTTTTGCGTCAAGCGACTGACGGTGAGAACTTGCTTGGCTGGGGCGTTGGAGTTTGACAAAGGAAAGCAAAGAGTCAGGGGACGAAATTAATGGAGTCTTATGGTAACCACAGGCAACAGGGCTGTGAAAGTGGCCGCCACCGATGTCAATACAAACGGTGCGGCGGTATCTCACATTTACCCGTCACCTAGGTAACTATCAAACAAGACATGCGTCCTGGCTTCCCAAGCTACCGAACACCACAAACGTTGCCAGAAAACATCACGGTTTTTTAGACGCGACCTTCTGCACGGGTTGCAAATCAATGTCATGCCCGATCTCGGCCATTAAAACCTCTATGCCTTTTTCAATATCATTGCCCAAAACTCCCTTGAATCGGATGATCCCTTCGGGGTCAATCAAATAGACCGTGGGCCACTCCGACACGTTGTAAAGTTTAGCGATCGGCCCAGCAGTTCCCTCGGGACCATTCCAGAAGTTTCGCCAAGGTAATTTCTCGTCTTTGACGCTGGCCTGAGCGACTTTCAGGTCCCTGTCCGAATTAACCCCCAACAAAGCGAACGGCAAGCCGTTCATCAATCGAACAAGTTCACGTTCGTAAGGATACATGCGCCGGCAAGGCGGACACCACTGTCCCCAAAAATCTAACATCACGACCTTGCCTCGATAATCACTTAACTGGAAATCAAAGCCATCAAGATCCTGTCCAACAATATTGGGAGCGGGATCACCGACATTCAAATGGTTCAATTCAAACAGCTCGTACTTTGCGACTTCCCCAAAGGTATCGCTAGACCCTAACCCCGAGCCTGTAAATTCGAGATCACCAAACTCGGCTATCAACCGTTCTAAATACGCAGCAACTTGCGCTGTCTGCTGCTCCGTCAGCTTCGCGTGAATGTAGGTCAGTTGATTTTCGGGCAGCCGATTCGCGAATTCGGGGTTGTTCAACAACGTCGAGCTAAAGACCGTTTTTTGATCAAAGTAGGTTTTGTAAGCCAACAGAGCCTCGGCTCGAACCACGCCCACTGGCGCCGAATCGGCAATTTGTGTGAGCCATTTTTCAACTGTTGGACTCGGCACCTGCTCCAACAAATATTCGATAAGTTTTCGGTGATCCAAGCGATTGGGCCAGCGTGCCAATAAGTAGTCCATCAAAAGCTCACGCTGTTCCCCTTGGGCAACCCCCAATCCACCCAATGCCACATCGAAGGTCGCATTGCAGAGAGGAAACATATCCACCGTCTTGACGACGTCATTCAGAAATCCGGGTACCGGATTGTATTCCTGATAAATCGCTGCTTTTTCTTCGTCTGTTTTCGCTGCACTTACCTCGACCTTCAGCGCCTCCAATTGCGTTTCCAACCCGCCAAGCAATGCATCTGAGATCTGCCGTGCGCGAGCCTCATCGTCCGCTTTGGAATCTTGCCGGACGAACAAAGCACCCTCGATCATACCGACGGGCTGCTCCCCGGAAACTGATTTGTTCCCTTCCGCTTCGGGACCGGGCGCTGGTGCCGCTGAGTCACAACCCGGCAAACTCAATGAAAGTCCCAACAGAATCAAACAAATTTTTCGCATTTCAAACTCCGCACAAGGGGCAACGTCGATCATTTGTATTCTAACGCAACCCAAGGCCTTTTTTAATACAGGCACTAGGGAACCTCGTGTAGATTCTCACTCCTAACCGGCTGAAATCTACCGCAAGGGACCAACCTCAAGCGAAAACAAGCGTTAGCGTCCAGCCAAACAGATTCCCGTGGTGGCAAATGACCGATGATTTTATGGATTGGCCGGATCATTGATGGGAGTGACGAACGCATGAATTCTGGCGTCCTCAGTAGCGATGGCCCAAGACTGGCTCAACCTCCCTGTTTCATCCATCCAGTTTTCGGAAACAGCCAAAGAAGCAGCCTTAAAACTCGCGATTCTGACCCTGCACGAGTTGTCCTGCCGCGATGCGAATTGCATAATGGGGAATTGCCAGACTCCCTCTATGACGAGCGAAAATCCGATGTCGAACGCTACCCTGAAAAACGCGGCCGATTCTCAAGCGTCCCTCGAAGCAACCGAAATGCCCCACCGCAATCAAAAGATACAACAAACGGGCATCACATTCGACGATGTGCTTATCCAACCAAGGTACAGCGAAATCGTGCCCAGTGAGGTCATCACCAAAACTCGGTTAACGAAGAGGATTTCGCTCAACATACCGCTGCTAAGCGCGCCCATGGACACCGTAACCGAAAGTGAATTGGCAATCGCCCTGGCCAAAGTAGGGGGCTTAGGCGTTATTCACAAAAACATGAGCCTGGAAGCTCAATGCGAAGAGGTACGACGGGTGAAACGGTCTGCAAACGGGATCATCGATGACCCCGTTACGCTGCCACCCGACGAACCTGTCATCAAAGCGAAACAACTGATGGATCAGCACAACGTATCAGGCGTGCCAATCGTGCTAGCTGATGGCAAGTTAGTCGGTATTCTCACGCGTCGCGATTTGAGGTTCTTAGAGTCCGGCGATATCGCGATTTCTGAGGTAATGACCGCAGATCCTTTGGTAACGGCTACGGGAAGAGTAACGCTTGAGGAAGCTGAGAAGATTTTAACGGCTAAAAAGGTGGAGAAACTTTTACTGGTTGACGAATATAAGAAACTGAAGGGGCTTATAACGATCAAAGATATCGACATGGTAAAGCGGTTCCCTAATGCCTGCAAAGATGGGCAGGGGCGTTTGCGAGTCGGTGCAGCGGTTGGCGTGAATGATGCAGATAGAATCGCCGCCCTGATCAAAAGTGATGTTGATATTTTGATCGTTGATAGTGCTCATGGTCACTCGAAAAATGTAATTGACGCGATCAAGGCAATCAAAGCCAGCGCTGACATCGATGTCATCGCCGGCAATGTCGCGACCATGGAAGGTTGCAAAGCTTTGATTGAGGCCGGTGCCGACGCCGTAAAGGTGGGTATTGGTCCAGGTTCAATCTGCACCACTCGGGTGGTCAGTGGAATTGGCGTGCCCCAAATCACGGCAATTCACAATGCGGCCGTAGTCGCTCAGCAACACAACATTCCAGTAATCGCCGATGGCGGAATTCGCTTTTCAGGTGATATCACCAAAGCCATTGTGGCGGGTGCCGACTGTGTGATGATTGGTGGTTTGTTAGCGGGTTTGGCTGAAAGTCCAGGTCGCACGATTTTGTACCAAGGTCGGACATTCAAGGTCTACCGAGGCATGGGATCGCTTGGGGCTATGGTCAAAGGATCCAGCGAACGTTACCGGCAAGGGAAGCAAACTCAATCGGACAAACTTGTCCCTGAGGGTGTGGAAGGTCGAGTTCCGTTTAAGGGCCCTTTGAGTGATTTCGTATATCAACTGATCGGCGGATTAAAAGCCGGTATGGGATATTGCGGAACACGCACGATCGATGAACTGCGTACGGAAGCGCAATTCATTCAAGTATCCGCGGCGAGTGTAAGAGAAAGTCACCCCCATGACATCGCTATCACGCAGGAAGCGCCAAATTACAGCGTCGGAAATCCGTCGCAAAACAAAACATAACTACCGCGATGCGAAACGCTGGCTTTTTGCCGGTTTGTTTGGGACTGCCGCGGCAGTCACCAGCTTTGTGCAGTCAGGCATCGCTCAACAGCGCGAATTGCCGCAAAATCGCCGCATCGCTCCACCCGTCCACGCCGCACCCACAGGTAATTACCGCCCGCAAAACCAATTGCGGCAACCGCTCAAACAAGCAGCGGCAGGTACCACGGGCAGTTTTCGGGTGAAACAGGCGGCAGGCTTCCAGCAAATTAACGACGAGAATAAGCCGCAATATCTCAATCAACTACCGCCAACGGATTCACCAGCAACGGATCCTTGGCAAGCACGGTCTCAGCAAACCCCAGCTCCCGCAGGAACATTTTCGAACTCTGCGGGTGCGTCTACGACCACAAGCAACGCCGCGTATCGCTCGAATCAGTCACCGCCATGGCAAGATTCGGGGATCTCCGATCTGGCGATGCCGGACACTGACATCCCGGCCACTCAACAGGACTCCGCAACGCCGCGTTTTAATACGCCTCCCTTGCGTAATTCGACGACTTTGGAAGTTGAAAACATCGAGGCGTTAGCACCTCCCAGCAATCCGTCGCCCGTTGCGATGGAAAGGGACGCTGCTCCGGTACTAGACGACTTCACGCCGAACACACTCTCGCCAGAAAGTGCTGAGCCACAGGCCTCCGTACAACGGCCTGCGATGCAAGATACCGAGCAAAGCGTGCTTATCCGAGAAGAATCAAAACCCAGCGAGGCACCTGACCTGCCCCAATCCAACGGGTTGCGTGATGCGACGGCACCTGCGGGCAGCAGACGTAACTTGCGGGGAGCAGAAGTGCCTCAAAGAGCGCCGCGACAATTTCAAAGCATACCCAATAGCCGCAGCACATCCGCCCGCCCCGTATTTACACAAGAGGACGAACTACAGCGGATTGCCGAAGTGGATCAAAGCCGAGGTCGTAAATCATGCGAAGCTTACCGCACAGAATTACTAAACGCTCCGATTACTGATATCGTTTTGGATATTTCTGCCATACGACCGCTGGCGGCCGCGCAACGCACACCTGTGGGTCTGGATAGAACTTGGACAGATTGCAGCGGCAAGGAATTGGCAAAAGGCAAATTGGTCGGCCTCGAACGAAGTTACATTGTCATCGATGACGAATCGGGGCAAGGACGCCTCGTTCCAATCGCCCAACTGAGCGAAGTCGACCTTTTTGTAGTCACCCAGTATTGGGGCCTACCGATCGAATGTAATTTGGGTTGTGACACGTTCACTCCCCGCAACTGGAAACCCAACGCTTTCTTCTGGAAAGCCTCTGCCCTGTGCCACAAACCACTGTACTTCGAAAATCGTGCTTTGGAACGATACGGACATACGCACGGCCCAGTCGTGGAACCGCTCCACTCCGCAGCTCACTTTTTTGTCAGCCTGATTACGTTGCCTTACCAAACGGGGATCAATCCTCCCAACGAGTGCCTGTATGCCTTGGGCTTCTACCGCCCCGGGGATTGTGCGCCTTGGCTTCGAGAGCCAATTCCGCTCAGCCTATCGGGAGCCCTCAATCAAACGATTGCCATCGTCGCCCTGGGAGGCATCATTCCTTAACGATTTCACGTGGATAGATTTTGCCTCAAGCACTTGATCGATCTGTTCACGCTCTTGGATCTGGGTAATCGGTTAGCGCCATGGTTACTTAGCCCTTTGATTTAGAAAGCTTTTACGTCTTGAGGGCGATTGGCTCGAACCGGCCGGCGGTAACTTTACCGTCGGCCGTTCGGTTTTTAAAAGAGCTGAAAGCCCATCTCGGGCTTCTTCGTCCGGCTAAAACCAATAGACGAGAATCCCGTCCCGGTTAAAAAATTGCCTCGACGACGCCTTCAAATTTTATCCCTCCCTCACTTACTTCTGGTCAATTAGGCAGCGAAGCCTCGTTAAAAGGCTGAAAACTGCACCTTGCCTGCTCTCACCGCACCACACTGGGCTCCTCTGGGTTTAGCCGCCGATAAATTCATGGAACTTATTGCAGGGACGCTTCGTCTTAATAACCGCGGATTCGTTTTAAAGACACGCGGAAACAGCAATAACATGCGAGGAGAAACAATGTTACGAACGGTAATCGGATGCTTATTGGCAGTATTGATCTGCGGTGCGGAATCTGTCTCGGCTCAGGGAGTGCTCTTAACCGACCAAGATCATATGCTGCCAAGGCTTCACGGCAGGCACCATCAAATAGCTCGCCCGGTTTCCAGCTACCGTATCAAGAGTCTGGAAATCAACTCGACGATCAACGATCAATTCGCGGTCACTCAAGTTTCCCAAACCTTCTTAAATACGGGAAAAACTCAAATTGAGGCCTCGTTCGTTTTCCCATTGCCTTACGAAGGCGCGGTCGACAGTATGACCTTTCTGGTCGACGGCAAGGAATACGAAGCAAAACTTTTACCGGCCAAAAAAGCTCGCGAGGTCTACGAGGGCTATATTCGCCGCAACCAAGATCCGGCCCTCTTGGAATGGGTGGGGCAGGGAATGTTTAAGACCAGCGTTTTCCCGATTCCCCCAGGTGCCGAGCGTACAGTGCAGATCACCTACACTCAACTCGTGCGACAAGACTTGGGTGTCAACGATTATTTGATTCCACTTTCGACGGCGAAATTTTCCCAGCAACCGCTCGACACATTCTCTCTCCGTTGCGTTCTGAACACCCGTCAAAGACTAAAAACTGTCTACAGCCCCAGTCACAACGATCTCGAAATTGATCGTCCCTCAGACAACATGGCGATTATCCAACTGGAACGACAGAAATATACACCCGGCAACGACATCAGGATCTTGTACAGCGAGGACAATCGATCGTTGACGGCTAACCTGCTGTCCTATTGGCCCGCGGAAGATGAGCAAGGCTTTTTCACACTACTCGTTTCTCCCGATATCCAAAGCCCGGAAAATCAGAAACCGACACCCAAAACCGTGTTATTTGTGGTTGATCGAAGCGGCAGCATGAACGGCAAGAAGATTGAGCAGGCCCGCCAGGCAGCAAAATTCATTTTGAACAACCTTCGTGAAGGAGACCTTTTCAATATTGTCACCTACGCTGCCGACGTTGAATCCTACGCACCGGAACTGCAAATCTTTGATGCCCAAACTCGAAAGTCTGCTTTGGCTTTTGTCGAAGGTATCTTCGCCGGTGGTGGCACAAATATTGACGGGGCACTCAGCAACGCGTTCAATATGCTGAACGCGGAAAGCGGCCCCACCTACGTGCTGTTTTTAACCGATGGATTAGCCACCCAAGGTGTTACCAACGAGATGAAAATTGCTGCCAACGCTCGCAAAAACAATCGAAATGACGCGAGACTAATCAGTTTTGGCGTGGGCTACGATGTCAACAGCAGGCTACTCGACAGGATGACGCGGGAGAATCACGGACGTAGTCAATATGTACGCCCGGATGAAGATCTCGAAGAACATGTCAGCAGCCTTTACGCAAAGATTGCTGCACCGGTGTTAACTGATGTAAGCGTGAACTTCATCAATCAAGGTGCGGAGGCCCAAGATACCACCAATCGCATCTACCCAAGCAAGGATTTGGATCTGTTTGCAGGGCAACAACTTGTTCTGGTAGGCCGTTACCGGAAATCCGGCGATGCTCAATTACGCATCACCGGCAAGCTTGGAGAACAACAGCAAGACTTTGAGTACACCGTCAAATTCCAGCCAAAGTCCAATGACAGTCGCAATATTTTCTGTGCAAAGCTCTGGGCGGCCAGAAGGATCGGTGAAATTATCGACCTCATTGATCTCAACGGTAAAAACCCCGAACTGATTAACGAGCTCGTCCTCCTTTCCACGGAACATGGAATCGTCACTCCCTACACCTCTTACTTGGCAGACGACTTGGCGCAGCCAGGAGACTTGGCGGATAACAACTTGAGTTTGGAAAGGGCAGGTGAAAAACTGGAAATGCTAACGGAGGAAAGCGGACAAAGCGGATTCGCACAGCGTGGTTACAAAAACAGTCTGAAAATGACTCAATCTGCCCCTGCCACGTTCGACAGTTTCGCCGGAAATGATCTCCCCAGTGGTGGAGGGGGAGGTGGAGGTGTAGGTGGTAGAAGAGCGGGTGGTAGAACAGGTGCAGCTCCGAGTCTCAAAAAGCAGAACAGCGCACTGCCAGTGCGTGTTGCTGGAAAGTTCACCGCCTACTTAAAGGGGAATATCTTGTTCGCCTCCAACGCCACGGATGTTGACCCTGAGAAGGATGCCTCGAAAATCACCGTTATTACGAAGTTCTCCCCTGAGTATTTTGAATTAATTCAAACGACTACTGCGGCGGAGAATCAGTTGCTGGCACTTCAAGAGCCCAAGGAGGAAATGATTGTCCGGATCCAAGGGAAACTCTACCGTTTGAAGTAAGTCCCTTCAGAGGCGCGAACCCCCAGTTGATACTGGGGGTTCCATGTTGATGGGGGTAGAGCAGGGGTGCAGAGCATCTATTCGCTTTGGAAGCCCTTGTTTTTAGCGGTTCCGACCGGAACCACACTGTGGGACCCCTCATCCGCCACCGGGCAGCGGGTCACAAACGCCCCCCTCGACTTTGCTTCCACTAGAAGGTGTTGAAATAACACTGAGCCGTCTCGTTAAATGCTCGCTTTGGCATTTCGGGCAAATCGGTTTTTGGCCGGCAGTGACCAATTCCTCAAATTGCGCGTGGCAACTGTCGCATGAATACTCGTAAATTGGCATGAAGCTCTCTCTGGTAACAAAGCGTATCGAGGTGTTTGTGGAACTCTTCAGTAGGCCTGTATTGGAACAATTTCTTTCCTTATCATCAAACGCAAAGACTGGAATTTTTCTTGTCCGCCATGCCCTCTAATGCCGCATACAAATA
Organism: Planctomycetaceae bacterium; assembly: GCA_024232675.1. Classification (GTDB taxonomy): domain Bacteria; phylum Planctomycetota; class Planctomycetia; order Pirellulales; family Pirellulaceae; genus CAJQPP01. The sequence continues at coordinate 34,767 of JAAEPL010000182.1, read as the reverse complement.
ATGTCTTCTTCAATCTTAACACGCGATCAGGTGCGTCAATTCGATCGAATTGCGGTAGAGCGTTTTGGTATCCATTCTTTGGTTTTGATGGAAAATGCTGCCCGCGGAGCGACCGATTTGCTCTGCCAAAGATCAGTCAACGCATCGGCCGTTATCCTTTGCGGATCGGGAAACAACGGCGGTGACGGCTTGGTAATGGCACGCCACCTGCATTTGCGAGGTTGGAATTGCAAAGTCATCTTGCTGGCGAAGCGAGAGCAGATGACGTCAGATGCGCGGTCCAATTACGAAATACTGTGCAAGACGCGGGTTCCTGTGCTGAACGGGCTCGATATGTCCCCAGAGGCATTCGAGCATCAGATTCAGGGGTTTGACTGGATCATCGACGCTCTTTTGGGCACGGGTGCAAAACAACCGCTACGTTCCCCCCACCGAGAGTTCATTCCAATTGCCAACCGTCAAAAATCCAAACGCTTGGCTGTCGACCTGCCCAGCGGCTTAGAATGCGATTCCGTGCTGGAAAAACAAGGCATTGGGGTAGTTTTTAAGGCCGACTTGACGGTTACTTTTGTTGCCCTAAAACCCGTTATGCAAACAACCACTGGCAGTTCCCTGTGTGGAGAGATTAAAGTGGTAGATATAGGCGCGCCCCAAGAGGTCTTGGATTTTTTGGGCGAATAAACGATTGGGCAAATAAACGCATCGAAATTCGAGCAGGACGTCATGCTTACCATCACCTTGCATTTATTACTGGGCTTAGCGACCGCATTCCTCGTCGGTACGCTTGTTGAATATATTGTTCACCGGCTGATGCACGCCCGCATTTTTCTCTACAAAATCCACGCCCAACACCACCAGGCGAATCAGGGGCAGGGCTGGTTAATGGAGTTCAAAGACTATTTCCTCCCTTCGCTCCCAGTATTGTTAATTGGAGCAGCGTTATTTTGGCTTCTGCTCAGCGTAGCGGCAGGAATTGGCTTTGCGCTAGGCTGCTTGTTCTATGCTGCGGCAGCTGCGTATGCCCATCAGGTGCAGCACGAAAACCCTGATCTTTGCTTTTGGATGCCTCAGCCGGTACACCACCTACATCACCATGGAAAAATGTGGCACCACAATTTCGGCATCCTGGTCGATTGGTGGGATCGAGTATTCGGTACTTACAAGAAGGTTGAGTGGGAAAGACCGGAAAGAAAACAACCCCTGAGTAGCTATTTCAAAATCAAATGGTTCTAGGTCCGCTCTAGTTTTCCGGTACCCAGTGCAGGGAAAGCGATACTTGGATGATCGAAATCCTAGATATCGAGGACCGTTTAAGGGGTCCCTGACTTACTTTCAGACTCTTTCACGCCATCCGGTTCGCTGCCGGCGAGCCTATTCCATTTCATTGCCCGCCGGAAGGGCTCGATTCTAAGCACAATCTGCCCATTTTGAAAAATTCGCACGGTGCCACTCGATTCGCTCACCACAACGGCAATGGCTTTTGTGTTCTTACTGATTGCCGCACCGGTGTAATGTCGCGCCCCTAAACCACTGGTCATCGTCAATTCGACAGGGTTGGTATCGATAATACGGGAGGTAGAGGCGACGATACCTTTTGCTGAGACAATGAAAGCCCCGTCCATCTGAGCCACTTCTTTGACCCGCTCCCGCACGCCTTTTTCGAAGAGATCGCGCTCGTCCTGCGAATAACCCTTTACCGCATCAAAACCGGCAGATTGGCTCTGTTCCAGAACTTTGCGGTGATCACCGACGATGAACATGGTGCCCACTGGCTTGCCTTCACGCCCTTCGCGTCCGATCTCAACCGCTAGGTCAACCACGACCTTCAGCGTGTCGAGCGGTACCTTGGTTTCCAAGCGTCGAAGATCTTTGGCCGTCAAGCGACCCAATCTTTCGCTGAGTTTAAGCACCGTTAGCGTGTCCAGCTTAGCAACATCGAAGCCTCGATAGGCCGCGACCACCGTCGCTCCGGGCTTAATCAACTCCTGAGCCACGGCATCCAATAAGGACTGCGTCAGCATTTCCGCCACGGTCGCTTCCACGCGATCGATCCAGACCGAGGACAGGCCATGCTCGGCTGCCGCTGTTACTAGATCGTTGGAGTTACTGACAATAACGATTTTCACAGAGCCACAAGTCTTCTCCAACGCCGCCCAGTCCGTCTCTTTTTCAAGGAACAGTACAAGAGCATCCGCATCGGCCGCTGCGACCAAGTTCAAGCCAGCTCCGACGAAGGAAGAGAAGAAGTCAGGGTTCTTTGTAGGCACAGGCGGCAAATCGGGGGAAAAAGTGTTCGAAAACCTTGATCCCTGAATATTAATAGATTCCTGTAAAACCTCAAGCGGGAAGGGGCACAGCCCATTAGCGAAACTTGGGATGAGAACTTTCTCCATCTTCGTTAGCTGTGCGGTCTCTATTTTCGTCCGCTTGCTGGTTCACTTTGGCCAGGTATTCTTGCCATGCGAGAATATCACGGCCAAAGTCTTCGTTAGTAATTTCTGACAAAGCCTCGGCCGCTCGCAGCTGTAACGCTGGATTAGGATCATTTAAGACATCCGCGAGCGTCTGCTGGGAATTGGTGCCCGGAAACAGAGCGAGTGACCGCGTCGCAGCAAGTCGCACATCGGTGTCCGCATCCTGCAGTGCCATTTGATTAAGTAATTGCGACGCCAAATCGCTATCCAATTCACTAAGCGATTTCACTGCCGCCTTGCGAACTTCAATTTCGCGGTCTCTAGCAGCCGTTTGCAGGGCTAACTCTGCAGTTTCGGTCGACAATTCACCAAGTAACTGAGTGGCCTCAATCCGCATCAACAGAACGGGGTCGTTGGCAACAATCTCAGCCAAATACTCACTGGCCTTTTCTTGGCTCGCTAAACTACCTGTATTCGCTTTGGCTACCACTTCCGCCATTTTCTCCTGACGGGCGAAGAACGTCGCTGCGATCTCCTCTTCAGCAGACCATTGCTGCCGCACCCAAGGTGCCATGTAACCGGTTTTCCAAAACATCCCCTCAGCACAACCGCTAATGAGGACGACTGAGAGAGCAATAAATAATAGATTTGAGTTTTTCATATGCATCGGTAATCTCGTCAGATTCGCGCAAAGATAGCCTGCCGGGGGAGCGGGACAGTATCAATTTCCGAGCTCGTCCGACACCCCAATTTTGCCGGTTCGATAGCACCGAACTCTGTGAAAGATGTTCGCGGAGCCACAAACATAAAAAAGGCCGCGTTGATAGCAACGCGGCCTTTTGGGATGTCTTATCTATTAAATCCGTTGATCGTTAAACGGACTCGGTTGGGCTCGAGGACGACTCCAAACGCTTGGGATTTACACCCTTTGGATCATTCGGGTTTGCGCCCCTGTCTTCCTCGTAGTACTTACCAGCACCATATCCGTATCCGTAACCATACCCGTAGCCATAGCCACTGTAGGAATACCCGCTTCGATAGGCCCCGTAACTGTACTGACTACCGTATCCAGATTGGACGCCGACTCCGTTGACGACAACGCCAACAATATTCGCTCCGATACTTGCCAGCACTTCGGACGCTCGCTCAGCACTGATTTTAACATTCTTTTTGATTCGCAAGGTCAGTACCACGCCATCGACCCGGGCCGCAATCGGACAAGGATCAGTCACGGCAAGTACAGGTGGCGTATCAATAATGACGAAATCGAAACTTTCCCGCATCTCGTCGATCAGTTCTTTGACGCGTGGCGAAGTCGTTAATTCCGCAGGGTTAGCAGGTTTCTTTCCACAAGGCATGATGAAAAGACCTTCTACTTCCTCGCAGTCAAACACACAATCGCCCCACTGATTTTGACCCGCTAAAGCGGATGCAAAACCTTCGTTGGTTTTGATACCAAACATGTGATGGGTTGTCGGACGACGCATATCGCCATCAACAAGCAGGACTCGTTTACCCGACTGAGCAATGGAAACAGCTAAGTTGCAAGCAACGGTTGATTTACCATCTCCCGGCGTTGGGCTCGTGACTTGAATCACTGAGTGCTGCTTGCCTTGGGTATTAAAGTAGAGTGCCGTTCGCACCGCGCGAAATGCCTCAGAAGACTGTGACTTAGGTCGGTGATAAGTACAAACCACTGGGTCGATTAGAGAATCGTCCGTTTTTTGCTTCTTTGAAGCAGCCATCACCGGGATGTGCCCGATTAGTGGGAGACCCAATTGTCGGGTAATCTCATCAGGCGAGCGGAATGTTTTGTCCGCGATGTCGATCAGATAAGCCAGACCAAACCCAACCAAGGAACCTAAGAGACCACCTAATCCAAGAATCACGAATATGTTGGGCCAAACCTGGGCGCCGGCACTAGGCTCAGCCAACTCCTGGAAATCGTAGCCCTGCTCAGACTCAAACTCTGTCATATCCAACTCGGTTAAGTTTTCCCGAGCGTTGGTCAACCACTCCTTGATCATATCAATTTCTTCCTGCTTCTTCTGCAGTTGATTCTCGATGTTCTCAAGTCGTTTTGCTTTTTCAAAATGGAACTTAAACTCTTCGTTAACCGCTTGGTAACGTGCATCGAGTTGCCCGACCTCGCGATCAACCTTGATTTTGTAACGCCGAATGATTTCCTGCGGGGCCAACACCGTACTGGAAATTCCACCCTGGTCGCCAGAAAGCATGTCCTCTTCCATGTAGTCTTTCCAGAGATTGATTTGGCGATCAATTGATTGCATATCTGGGTGACTTGCGCCGTAACGCTGTGCGAGTTCGCTTCGGGCCATCTCCAGTTCGGTGATCTTCTGTCTTAAGTTTTCCCACGCGCGAGTTTCGACGCCGCTGTCACGCATGCCTTTAATAAGACTGTCTTGTTCCAAGATCCATACAATTTGATCGTACTCGTCCGCACCCTGAGCGATCGCGTTGTCGACGAAGGCCTGCTCTTCCCTGACCGATGTCAACTGGTTTCGCAACTTAGTAAGTTGCTCGTCGAGTTCGCCAACCTTTACTTGATGCAACGTGAGTATCCTGGAACCATTCTTAGCGACGGCCACGGTGTCCATATCTTCGCGAATCCGGTTGTACTCCGAATTGGCCTTACCTAGTTTGTCTGTCAGGTTGGCATCCACCGTACGGAACAGGTCGATAAGTTCCGTGCTTCGTTTTTTATACTTGTCGGTGAGTAACTTTTCGTAGGTTGCAACCGCCGCACCCAGTACGAGGTTACAGTCTCTTTCGTCTCCGCAGGAATACACCATGTAGAAGATGTTTGGCTCTTCACGATCTGGTGCAACCTGAAGTCCCTCGAGAATCGTTTTCACCTGCTCCGTTGGCGACAACCCTTCAAAAGTTGGTAAAGCACCTAAACTTTCATCGTCCTTTAAGACATCCCCTGCAAATGATGAGCTCATCATGATCTTGTCATGAGCTTGGGTGTAACTTTCCAAACCGGGGTAGGCGTTTGATTGTCCATCAAGAAGCCCGATCGGGTTCAAGGGTTCAACCATAATTCTGGCTTCACTCTCGTAGATGGGCGCGGCCTGTGTGTGATACAGGTAGCCGAGACCGAGACCGCTTAGCAGTCCGATCAATACGATCCACTTTCGTCGGTTTAAAAGTCCCCAAAAGTCGAAAGTTGATTCGTTGCTGGCGACTTCGCCCGGCAGTCCAGGAAAAGGGGCTTGTCCTTGCATGGGAGCTTGTAGCGTTTCCACAGAGAATCCTCTAACTCAAGTTGTACGGCGTAAGGGGGACTGGCAGAAAATAAAGAATCCGAGTGTCCGGTTATCACTCGTGTATCGGAGATTTTCAGTATAGCACTGCACGTGGCCTCCTCAATGGTTTATTGGAGCGGTGGTAGAGACTTTAAGGGCTCGGCCGGTGTTAAAAAGCTGGTTTTTGGAAGGGTCAACTCAAACCGCAAAGTCACGAAATCAACTCGACACTATGTTAGGTAACGCCCAAAGCTCGCATTAATACCCAAAGACTAATATAAGGTCGGAATTATCCCGTACGTTAAAATTGCAGGGTTACGTAAAGAGGAATGATTTCCATGGGGCAGAGTTGAAAATCGGCTTCCTTCGCCGCCTAAATTTCCGACAATTCATCAAAAAAAACGGGCTCGAAACAACGCTTATGCAGCCCATTCCAGAAAGACTTACCAAGTCACCCATTTTGGCTACTCGAAAATCGCTCAGGCAATTGCTAGGATTCCGACCATGAGCGATGCAAAAAAACTATCCCCGATGATGCAGCAGTTTGAGCAAGCAAAACTTGCTTGCGGTAATGCTGTCCTGCTTTTCCGGATGGGTGATTTCTATGAGTTGTTTCGTGACGATGCAAAAATCGCTGCGAAAGCCCTAGGCCTGACCCTCACCAGCCGCGATAAGAACTCTGCCAACCCGGTTCCCATGGCTGGCTTCCCTCACCATCAATTGGATGGTTATCTCGCCAAACTGATCCAACAGGGACATCGCGTGGCGGTCTGCGAACAGGTGGAGGACCCAGCCACTGCCAAGGGCCTCGTCAAGCGGGAAGTCACCCGAGTGGTGAGTCCCGGGACCATCACCGATCATGAACTGCTGGATCCTCGCGAGAGCAATTTCTTAGTGGCCATTGTCGCTGGCAAAGCGGGCAAAGCGGATACTCCGTTATTAGGAGTTTCCTGGATCGATATTTCAACGGGCGAATTCGTCGCCAGCCAAATCGCAAGCAATCGGCTGCTCGATTTCCTAGCGAGGCTTTGCCCCAGTGAAATCCTGTTGCCTGAGTCACTCGAGTTGGAAATTCCCGCATACTCCAATTCCCGGGAAGCCGTTATCACGAGACAAGCCGACTGGGTATCTGCTACCAAACACGCCAGCGACACGCTTCTGCGACACTTTAAAACAGCTTCACTCGATGGCTTTGGTTTCGGCGAAGAGGACATCGTCGCCCTGCGAGCCGCCGGCGCTATCCTGCATTACATTTCAGAGAACCAACCTGCCGCAATTAATTATGTCGATCAGCTCGTGCCATGGTCGCCCGGCACTTCAATGGAAATCGACCAGGCGACTTGGAGAAGCTTGGAGATCACCCGGACGATTCGCAATGGTCAACGAGAGGGCTCATTGTTTGATATGATCGACCGCACGGTCACCTCCATGGGGTCTCGCCAACTTAGCGCATGGTTATCGCAGCCACTCATTTGCGAAATCGCCATTGGCAAACGTCAAGATGCCATCCAGGAGCTGTTTCAGGCGGCGTCCCGGCGTAAGGCAATACGTGACAAACTAAAAGGAATCTACGACATCCAAAGACTGCTGTCGCGGTTGACTTCTGGAAGAGCTAGCCCGCGTGATTTGGGAAGCATCCAAAAAACCTTGGCCACGTTCCCCGGCCTGAAAGACCTGCTGACAAAAAGCGAGGCTTGGTTGCTACAAAAGATTGAAGCCGATTTGGACCTTTGCCCTGATCTGTTTAAGCAACTCGATGCCGGTCTTGAAGAAAGCTGCCCTCTCTCGCCGAAGGAAGGCGGTTTTATCAAAGCCGGATATCGTCCTGAGCTTGATAAATTCCGGGAATTGGCAGCGGGCGGTAAACAGTGGATTGCCTCCTATCAAAAGCAAATCTCCGAAGAGACGGGAATCCCGAGCATCAAAGTCGGTTTTAATAAAGTCTTCGGATATTACTTGGAAGTCACACACCTTCATCGAGACAAAGTCCCTGATTCGTTTATTCGCAAGCAAACGCTGAAGAATGCTGAGCGTTTCATCACGCCTGAACTCAAAGAATACGAGGACAAGGTTCTATCCGCCGATGAGCGGGCAAAGTCACTCGAGTATGAAACGTTTTGCGAGCTGCGTGATGCGGTGGCGACTTATCTTCCACGACTGAAATCAAACGCCGAATTAATTGCTCAATTAGATGGTTTGGCCGCATTATCGGAGCTTGCCACCAACCAAAACTACGTTCGCCCTCAAATGACAAAGGATGCGATCGTCAACATTGTCGATGGCCGCCATCCGGTACTCGATATCACCGAAGCGCTCGGTACTTTCGTACCCAACTCGACCTTCCTTGACGAAGACCAAGGGTTAATCCACTTAATCACCGGCCCCAACATGGCTGGTAAAAGTACCTACATCAGACAGACCGCGTTAATTGTGTTGCTCGCCCACATCGGCAGTTTTGTTCCTGCGAGTGCGGCAACCATCGGGATTACCGACCGATTATTTGCTCGAGTTGGAGCCAGTGACGAGCTGTCGCGTGGGCAAAGTACTTTCATGGTGGAAATGACCGAAACGGCAAGGATTTTGAACACCGCCACACCGAGAAGCCTGGTAATCCTGGACGAAATTGGTCGGGGTACCAGCACCTACGATGGCGTCTCTCTGGCATGGGCCATTGTCGAGTACCTTCACGAGAGCATCGGCTGCCGCACCATGTTTGCCACGCACTATCACGAATTAACGAAGCTCGAAGACACGCTGTCTAGCGTCGTTAATTACAATGTTGTGGTCAAAGAGTGGAAAGACGAGATCGTGTTTCTACACAAAATTGAGCCCGGTGCCGCCGACAAAAGCTACGGGATTCATGTCGCCAAATTGGCGGGCGTACCGGCTTGGGTAAACCGGCGAGCCGAACAAATCCTCACCCAATTAGAAAGCACTCAGTCGGAACCCGTCGATATACGAGGCGCGGCCGATCATTCCGACAGCGGTGAAATTCAGTTGACTCTATTCGGAGCGGCCACGCATCCGTTAATCGACAAGATCAAACGCATCGATACCAATCACGTAACGCCAATGGGAGCACTTGAAATGCTGAATCAGTGGCGCGAAGAATTGACCGATGAAAACGCCGAGAAATCGGTTTCGCCTCCCAATTGAAGCAGCCCTCAATCCCGAGAACAACATGGATCCCAAAGTCGTTCATACCGCTCAGAATAATACAGAAGCCGAGATTCTGAAGGGTTGGCTTGAACAACAAGGGATCCAAGCCAAAGTTTTCAATGGTGAAATGAATGGCGGGGCATTCGAAATTATCGAAACAGACCCTCAAGTTATCGTGAATGCCGAAGACTGGGAAAAGGCGATGGAGATCGTCGCGTCCTTTCAGGAGGAGATGTCCCAACAACCCGACATGTCCGAGTTATCGGATGCCGAAGGCCAATTTGATTGGCCGATGTGTCCGGTGTGCGACGAATTGAGACTCGCTCGCTGCGACCGTTGCGGCAAAATCAGCAACGAGTTCGCGGCAGAGGATTCTCAAACGCTGGATCGCGTGTTCTGCCCCCAATGCGATGAGACAAGCAACATTGCCTTTCTGGACCTTTGCAAATATTGCGAACACGACTTCACCGGAGCGACACCAAACAAAGTGGCCATGACCGACGTCGACTCCACCAACGTCAACCGCGCCTTTATTTTGGTGGGCAGCTTGGCTGTCTTGATCTTGGTACTGACAATTTGGTTCTTGGTATTTATAAAGTAACACCTGAGCAATGCTTCGGGCGGCAATCCGTCGAGACCTCGCCTTTCCTGCTTCCCCCCTTGGAGCCACGCAGCAAAATTCTTATTCGGCTGCTCTCCAGTTGAGGCACCTCCCATTTACGGCGATTAAAGCAAAGCTCCCACGGCCTCCGGATGAGCATTTCCAGCTCCTCCTAAATGGGAACGAATGCAGCGCAACTCAAAATCATGATCCAACGCTTCTGTCTTTACGGTTTCCTAAAAAACCAAAGGTATTTCGAACCTTATTTCATGCTTGCTTTACTCGCACATGAATTGAGTTTTTTTTGGATCGGCATGCTCTATGCCTGCCGTTCCATCTCAATGAACGTGCTTGAAATTCCCTCCGGAGTGGTCGCCGATTCGTGGGGACGCCGTGGGTGCATGATCTTTTCATTCCTGGCATACATCGCCAGTTTTCTCTTGTTCGGTTTGGCCACCCACTGGCTTTGGTTCTTCCCGGCGATGGTACTTTACGGCATTGGCGATTCTTTTCGTACCGGTACCCATAAAGCGATGATTTTTGAGTGGTTACGCCAACAGGGTAGAGAGGAAGAAAAAACACGCATCTACGGCATCACAAGGAGCTGGAGTAAGTTTGGATCCGCAGCGAGCGCTATTTTTGCTGCGGCGTTCGTGCTCATCACTGGCGATTACCGAAAGATCTTTTTGTTCGCGACCCTGCCTTATGTTTTGAACATTATCAACTTCCTCGGTTATCCAAAATCGCTTGACGGAGCGCACGCGCAATTACCGGCCAGACCGATCTTTTCTGCAGTCGTGAAAGACGCCATCGTCGGTTTAAAGAACACCTTAAAAATTCGCCCGCTGCGGCAACTGACCTTCGAGTCGATGGCTTGGGAAGGAGTACTGCAGGCTGTCAAAGATTATCTGCAACCGGCGCTCGCGGCATTATTCATTTTCGCGACATGGACAACCGTCAGTTCCCAAGCTCCTGACGATTCAGCACAACAAAACCCCGGCGTTGTGATTGTGATTGCTTTGGTTTACACGCTGATGTTTTTGGCAAGTGGATTGGCTAGCCGCACCGCTCATCGCTGGGTCGCAAGGTTCGGTTCAGAAGCAAACGCAGCACGACGACTGTGGTTTTGGAACTTCGCACTTTATATCACGCTAATCGGATTCGACTTATGGGGCAGCACGGCGGTTGTGGCCGCGGTATTAATCGCCCTGATTGTTTTACAGAATGTGTGGCGTCCCATTCTAATCAGCCGGTTTGACCAATACGCCGACCCCGCCAAAGGCGCCACAGTTCTTTCTATCGAGAGTCAAAGCCAACGCTTCGCAACTTTCTTAGTCGCGCCATTGGTTGGCTGGGCAATCGACCACGTGGCGACCCATGGATTACCTGGAAGCTTCTGGCCGATTGGTTTAGTCGGCGCAATAGCGGCGCTCGCCATCCTAATCAGCAGCAGTTCCGACGACGCGCGGGCTGATCAGCAGGCCGCGTGAATCCGCCAGCCTAACGCTAACAAAGATGGGCTCTCTGAAATCGCCGGGAGCCCGTAACCCTGATGTAAGGATTTCCATTTTCCGTTGCAGCGAAGCCTCCACAATTCGCAAGTGGATGCTGGAGCATCACATTCAGGTCGATCTATAAGCCGGGTTCTGTGAGTGATTCGAAAACCACTCGATGTCCATTTATCTAGGATGACAATTGCTCGTCATCTCCAGCAGCCTACCCGGAAGTCATCATGCCGCGAACAACGACTGCTCCCTGTTTGACCTTGCTCCGGATGGGGTTTACATGGCCGATCGGGTCACCCCAATCGCCGGTGAGCTCTTACCTCACCGTTTCACCCTTACCATTCCGACGAGTCGGATTTTGGCGGTTTACTTTCTGTTGCACTTGCCCTGATCTTTCGACCGGTCGGCGTTACCGACCATCCTGTTCTGTGGAGCCCGGACTTTCCTCTCGTCACCGAAGTGACCAGCGGACATCCAATCGACCTGAATGTGATGATCCATCGTGGCATTTCTACCCCCAACGCCTCACCCCGCAAAGCTCAATTGTAGTGCAGCCGCAGCTTCTTAAAACGGTAATTTTCCCACAACACGACTGCACTTTCCCCGTACCGTGCCCGCACCGCTGGATTCCATCCACCAGACAGCGTGAGGAGCCTACGCTTATGAAGGCGATTCCAATTTGGCGAACAACAGGTCCGCATAAGCGACGTCGATCATTTCCGCGTTCAAAAGACCTAAGGCTTCCAGGTGTTGGTGCAGTTCTAGATGCCCCTGTTCCTCGCCATCCTGTTCTTGCATCACCACTTCAATTTCCACAAATGTACCAAGCGATTCCACGGTATCTAGATGAATCCTGGCTCGCTTCACTAAGTACAACTCGCGGCTTTTGCGAACGATGGGGCCGTCACCCAATGATTTAGAAAGGGCCCGTCGCAAACATTCGGGATCTGTAATTTCACACCGTTCATAGTCACTGACTCGCGATTCAGCCTCGTCGCTCCTTTGATAGGCAATCAACTCTGCTTTGGCAGGTGTTTCGCGACCAGGCTGTTTCTCACATCGCAGCTTCAACCGCCCCGAATTCGCCGAAAAGAAAAAATCAACTTGTTCGAGTACAAATGGACCGCTGTCCGCAATTTCTCGAGCCCGCTGTCGAATTTGCTCCAGAGATGGAACGGCCACTTTTAATTCTACGTTGCGTGCCATAGTTATGATTTTCTTTCGCCTCAAGCCACTTAATATGCAAGACCTAGGGCTGATGACTCGTCGCTGCCACGCCCACCACAGATCACTCACGTCCCGATTATTTCACAAGCGGTTTGCCACCGTAACGCATCGCAGGCAGAAGCAGTCGATGCAAATTCAACATGCTTAAGAGCAAAGAGCTTTGGGGAATTAAACGCTTTCCCGAGCTCGGCATTAACCGATAAATTCAATCTTTCAGTGACTCGTAAACAATCTTTCTCATCTGGCGACCAAAACTCTGCTGGTACGGATTTATCTGAATCATGTAAACCATGGCAACATTCTTTTCCGGGTTTACCCAGAAACGAGTTCCGGCCGCGCCGCCCCAAGAATAATCACCTTGCCGGCTGATGGAAAAACCCAAGCCGAACTGAAAGCCGCGGGAACTCTTTTTCAGGTCGCCCAGTTGATTCGTCCACATCTGCTCCAGCGTCTCGGGCTTGAGGATTTGCTTACCTTCCAGAGTTCCTTTGTTTAGCAGCATCCGGCAGAACTGCATGTAATCATCAATGTCACAGCACAAACCGCCGCCACCGGAAAAGAATTCGTTACTTTCGTCTGTGAACCTCTGTCCACTCCTGCTCGTAGATAGAGACAAACCACCCCTTCGAGAGGGCCGATACATGGCGGCAAATCGATCCTGTTTCTTTTCAGGCACCACAAACGAAGTGTCTGTCATCGACAACGGCTGGAAAATATTCTCTTCTAAATACTGTGCGAAACTTTGCCCGGAAACGACCTCCACCAGGTACCCCAGTACATCAGTCGAAACACTGTAAATAAAGGTGTCACCGGGGTGAGTTTGCAGGGGTATTTTGGAAAGTTTCTCCACCATCGATTTGAGGTTCGGATCCTTGGATAAAACACCGGCTTTTCGGTAACGCTTATCGACCTCGCTGTCACCAAAAAATCCGTAGGTCAAGCCCGACGAATGTCGCAATAGATCGCGAACCGTCATAGCCCGCCGTGGTGCGACCTCAATGAACTCACCCCCTTCTTTTTGCAGCACCGTCAGGTCAGCAAACTCGGGGATGTATTTCTCCACACGATCATCGAGTTTTAATTTACCGCTTTCGACCAATTGCATCACAGCAACGCTGGTGATCGGCTTGGACATGGAATAGATACGCCAAATCGTGTCCCGACTGACCGGCACCTTCTCTTCACGACTCTGCAAACCCCAACTGTCGTAGTAACAAACCTTATCATCTTTGAGGATCATGGCATTGCAACCGATCAGCTTTTCATCCTCAAGTCCAGCTTCCATCACAGCGTCAATTTCTTGCAGGACCTTTACGTCGAAGCCCAAGTCCGCAGGATCAGCGATCTTGTTTTGCCCATGCAATTGACATGGGGCGTGAGCTTGCCCAATTACCAAGACGAACAACAAGACGATCGCGTTTGTTAATTTTTGCTTAAGCATGATAGACCTTTCCTTGCCATGAATCACGGCGTTCCAGTTCCTTTTCGATTGCGTTTAACACGGCGGGTTTGTCCAAAGCCCAACTCGGGCCAAGAAAATAAACCGGAGGCGCTTCGCCACTCACGCGTTCCACCACAACATGGCTTGGCAATCTCTCCAAAAAATCGGCAAGCGTATTGATATAATCATCCCGTTCCATCAATGTGACCTCGCCCGATTTCACTTGTTCCGCCAGCGGGGTATTACTGACAGCGTAAAGATTGTGAATCTTCACAGCGTCTAAACCGAGGCGTGCCACCTCGTCTGCGGTGGCCATCATGTCGGCATGGGTCTCTCCGGGTAATCCCAACATGATATGGGCACAAATTTCGAAACCGCGATCTCGACTCCTTTCCATGGCGTCAAGCATCGAATCATGGTGCTCGCCTCGATTCATCCAGTCCAAGGATTTATCGTGCATCGTCTGCATTCCAAATTCGACTGTTAGATAAATCTTGCCCGCCAATTCCTCGAGCAATTCTAAGACTTCATCCGGTACACAATCCGCACGAGTGCCAATTGCCATGGCCACCACTTCGGGATGTTCAGCCGCTTCCTCAAAAACTTCTCGCAAACGTTCAACCGGTGCGTAAGTGTTGGTGGCGGGCTGGAAATAGGCCATGAAATGTTTGCATTTGTAGCGTTTCTTAAGCCTGCGAATCCCCTCGTCAATTTGGGCGTGGATCCCCCCTTTGGGCAACCTGCGGCTTGGGCTAAAGCTGCGATTATCACAAAAAGTACAGCCGCCTAATGCCACGGTTCCGTCGACATTGGGACAAGTGAATCCGGCGTCAATACTGACTCGCTGCACGCGATGTCCAAATATTTGACGCAAATGAAAGCTATAACCGTAATATCGCAACCCTGCCTGACGCCAGTTATGGCGAGATTTCACGATAGATTGCAAGTCTTTAGTTGACGCCATTTGAGGGGCAGAATACCTTAAAAAGATAGATTGGCTTTTATATTTGGCTGCATTATCGCAGTTTTCCTGAAGCAGCCTGCCATCATTTTTTGATTTTAACAAGTAGGAAACATCCCATGTACGGCGAACTAGTACCACTTGGTGGAGGTGATCCGATCCCGCTGCTCAATAAACGCCTCCGGATCGGTCGGCGTGACGGTTGCGACATCATCCTAAATTTCTCAAATATTTCCGGTCACCACGCGCTCATGGAAATTGATGAAGGGTACTGGTTCATCAAAGATCTGCGGAGTCGAAACGGTCTAAAAGTAGACGGCAAAAAAATCCTTCAAGGCTTGAAAAAACGTTTGGACCCCGGCACGATTCTATCAATCGCTAAGCACGAATACGAAATCGTTTATGACCCCACCGCATTGGGAGCCTACGGCTCGCCACCACAGGATGAGCAGCTTGATAACCTGTTTAACAAGTCTTTGCTGGAACGGGCCGGCTTGCAGCGAAAACGCGATAAGTAAAAGACAGTGCTTGGTGACAGTCGCCTAATGCGAGAACCCATGCTCACTGCAGGTTGCCGGCGATGGGGCTCCCTCCTTATGCACTTGCTCCTGCTGACAGCAGCAGGCTCCGCGGCAGCCACACAAGAATTATTGCCGGGAACACAAGGCTTCATCACTTCTCCTGGTGGTGCGGTTGGAGAAACGGTCGCAGATAATCGAGTCGTTCACCTCCTGTATGGGCAGGCATTACGCGTTGATGAAATCGCTCCGAACCGGGTTATCGTTCGACACCGAGGCTTACAAGTCTTCATCAAACCAGACGACATCAGCACCGCAGAGGCTGCTTTAGAATCGTTGACGGCCGGACTCCATCCCACCGATGCCGCTCGAGAACCTTCCCTGCAAGCGTCTCTGCTCTATTCTTTGAACCGGCTTGGTGAGGCCTCCTCACACGCCAAGAACGCACTTCAACTTAACCCGCAAGACGCGCGGGCCCTGCATATTCAGGCGTTAATCGCTGAGCGAAAAGATGATTTGGTGACGCTCACCAAAATCGCTACCGAGCTGCAAAACCTGAAACCTAACGATGTCACGGCCTATCAAGTTCAATTTGCATTGGAAAGTCATAAAAAACGTTGGCGAAAAGCGCTCCACTTAAGCCAAGAAGGAACCCATCTGTTTCCCTCAAATTCGCAACTCTGGTCACACCGGGCCATGGCTCACGCTCAACTCGACGAACACGAGGAAGCAAACCAATGCCTGAAGCAAGCCATAGCGCATTCTCCAAGCAACCCAAATACCTATCGCGATCATGGCATATTGGCTCTGTGTCAGAATCGCAAAGGGCGGGGACTTGAACTGCTTGAAAAGGCTGCTCGATACCACGACAACCGTCATGAAACTTACCGGCACTTGCTCGAACAGCGAAACGAGCATCAAGACCTAGCAATCATTCAGCAATATTTGCTACGAGCCGCCAACTGCCAGGACTGCCCGGCACAACAAAAAAGGCGAATTGCTTGGCTACTCGCGACTTGCCACCTTCCGCAACTACGCTCTGGTCTGGCAGCGCTCGAGATCTCCAATGAGCTGGTCCGCAGAGGGCAGATCGAGCCCGAAATGAACGCCCTCTGCCTCAAAACTCAAGCGGCAGCTCTCGCGGAATTGGGAAGATTTCAAAACGCCATTCATTCCTTGGACTTAATCAATCCGGATTCTCGCGACGCCCAACACGCTCAGATGCTGGATGCCATCGGGCACCGACAACCGTATCGCGATTTTGCGGCTTTCTCAGGCATCTACTGCGGCGATCTCCCGTAACTCAGTCCCTCGTCGCCTCAATTCACGTTGGGACGTCACCGTGGTGTAAGTGTTTGGAGCCAATGGGTTTATTGACAAAATGTCAGTTGATTCCTGAAACGGAACGTCCGCGATTATTACCCAGATTTTCGCGTCGCCGTAAATCAATGCAATTAAACAACTTAGCGAAAACCCGGGCATTTTCGCTAGTTTCTGGCACACCGCTTGCCTTTTAGGTAAGCAACGTAATTTGTCTGTCAATCGTGCACATGCTGCGCGAATACATAAAACAAGCTAATCAAGCATTACTAATCAAAGGAACATAATATGGCATCTGGCGAAAAAATTATCGGCATCGACTTGGGAACGACCAACTCCGTCGTTGCCGTCATGGATGGCAATGAACCTACCGTTATCCCCAACCCTGAGGGCAATCGCTTAACACCTAGCGTCGTTGCATTTACTGACTCAGGCGAAGTTCTCGTTGGCGAACCCGCGCGGCGGCAAGCCGTCACAAATCCGACCAAAACCATTTACTCGGTAAAACGATTCATGGGCCGTCGGATGAGTGAAGTGCAATCGGAAAAGAAAATGGTGCCCTACGAAATCGTAGGCGGACCCGATGAATACGTAAAAATTCAGGTAGGGGACAACACCCACACCCCGCAAGAGATTTCGGCCAAGACTTTGAGAAAACTCAAAGAATCGGCGGAAGCTTACCTTGGTCACAAGGTCAACAAAGCTGTGATCACGGTACCTGCATATTTTAACGACGCTCAGCGTCAAGCCACCAAGGACTCAGGCCAAATTGCTGGTTTGGAAGTTGCTCGTATCATCAACGAACCGACTGCTGCCGCCATGGCATACGGTTTGGACAAGACGAACAACGAGCAAAAGATCGTCGTTTTCGATCTCGGTGGTGGTACGTTCGACGTTTCCATCTTGGAACTGAACGACGACGAAGGCATGAAAGTTTTCGAAGTCATCAGCACCAGTGGCGATACCCACTTGGGAGGCGATGATTTTGATGAGGTACTCATTAACTACGTTGCTGATGAATTCAAAAAAGAAAATGCTATCGATCTTCGGGAAGACACGATGGCGTTGCAACGTTTGCAGGAAGCCTGCGAAAAGGCCAAAAAAGAGTTGAGCTCGGTGCCTCAAACCGATATCAACCTGCCTTTTATCACGGCGGATCAAAATGGTCCAAAACATCTACAGGTCACGGTAACTCGTTCGAAATTCGAAGAGCTGATTGACAACCTAGTCGATCGGTGCCGCACACCCGTAGAGCAAGCGTTAAAGGATGCCAAACTGCAACCCAGCGAGATTGACGAAGTTGTTCTCGTAGGTGGTTCAACGCGTGTCCCTAAGGTCCAGGAGATGGTCAAGAAGATCTTCGGCAAAGACCCGCACAAAGGGGTTAATCCGGATGAGGTCGTGGCCGTTGGTGCCGCCATTCAAGGCTCCGTCTTGGCGGGTGACCGAAAAGACGTATTGCTGTTGGATGTCACGCCTTTGACTCTCGGAATTGAGACTGAGGGCGGCATTTTGACCGCGCTTGTGGAACGCAACACCACGATTCCTACGGAAAAGAAACAGACCTTTAGTACCGCTGCTGACAACCAAACGGCGGTTACCATTATGGTCTTCCAAGGGGAGCGTAAGATGGCGGCCGACAATCGATTGTTGGGCAAATTCGACCTGACGGGATTGCCGCCGGCCCCTCGTGGGGTACCACAAATCGAGGTCAAATTTGACATCGACCAAAACGGCATCCTGAACGTGACCGCCAAAGACCTTGGTAGCGGCAAAGAAGCCAACGTCGAAATCAAGGAATCTTCAGGCCTTTCCGGCGACGAAATCAAAAACATGCAGTCCGACGCAGAGGCTCATGCGGACGAAGATCGTCGCAAATTTGAACTGGCAACCGCCCGCAACGAAGCGGAAGCAATGTGCCATCAAATGGAAAAAACGATGGAGGAGAACGCCGAGAAACTTTCGGACAATGACAAAGCTCCCATGGGAGCGGCCATTGCGAAGGTGAAAGAAGCGGCAGCCGGAGAAGACGTTGACGCCATCAAGGGAGCCGTCAAAGAACTCGAACAGGCAGCTCATGCGTTCAGCAAAGCGATGTACGAAAGTGGAGAATCCTCGGACGCTCCAGAAACAGCTGAACCGTCCGCTGAAAGCTCGGCTGACGACGAAGCCATCGACGCTGAATTCGAGGTCAAAAACGACTAACGGATCTCCGATTAACTTTTCAGCTGCGGTCTCAAGCACGGCAATCCTATCCCCGG
The DNA here is from genome assembly GCA_024232675.1 of Planctomycetaceae bacterium. GTDB lineage: Bacteria > Planctomycetota > Planctomycetia > Pirellulales > Pirellulaceae > CAJQPP01. Next base: position 16,091 of record JAAEPL010000182.1, on the reverse strand, counting down.
GGTTGCCGGGCCATGACACCGCAGCTTTTTTTAACTCTCCCAAAACCAACAGAACCCCCGCTCGCCTATTCTCATCAATATTCCCACCCTGAGTCAGGTTGTGTCCGCCATGGGTTCCTAAATGGAGGAAGCTAAGCTATGTCATTTCAATTCGAAAAACTTACGGCTAAGGCCCAAGAAGCTGTCGCCAATGCACAACAAGCCGCCACTCAGGCTGGCAATCCTGAAATCACCGTCATGCATCTGCTCAACGCATTGTTGGCAGACTCCGATGGTATCGTCCGCTCTCTGCTGCAGAAGACCGGTGTACCGGTTGAGCAGCTGATCAGCATGGTCCGCTCGGAAACGGAGAAATTACCCACCGCTTCCGGTGGCAATCAACCCGGAATCGCCGCAGGTCTTAAGTCGGTGCTCGACCAAGCCGCTGCGCTGGCAGCCAAAATGGGGGACGAATTCGTATCCACGGAACACCTTATTCTGGCCCTTACCGAAATCGATTCGCCGGCCAAGCGGATTCTCAAAATGAACGCGGTCGAAAAACAGGACCTGGAACAGGCACTGCAAAAAGTCCGCGGATCACAGCGTGTCACTGATCAACATCCTGAGGGAAAGTACGAAGCTCTGGAAAAATACTGCATTGATCTGGTCGAACTGGCCCAACAGGGCAAATTGGACCCCGTGATCGGTCGAGACGAAGAAATTCGCAGGGTCATTCAGGTACTCTCGCGGCGGACCAAAAACAATCCGGTGCTAATCGGCCAACCCGGAGTCGGTAAAACTGCCATCGTAGAGGGACTGGCACTCAGGATCGTCCACAACGATGTACCGCAGAGCCTGCGCGAAAAGCGCGTAGCTGCCTTAGATATGGGTGCGTTAATTGCAGGCGCCAAGTTCCGCGGAGAATTTGAAGATCGTCTAAAAGCTGTACTCAAGGAAGTCACCGAAGCCGAAGGGCAAATCGTTCTGTTTATTGACGAGTTGCACACCGTCGTTGGTGCCGGTGCGGCCGAAGGGGGCAGCGACGCAGCCAATCTTCTGAAACCTGCGCTTGCTCGCGGCGAACTTCATTGCATCGGAGCAACGACCCTCGATGAATACCGCAAGTACATTGAAAAAGATGCGGCCCTAGAGCGCCGCTTCCAACCGGTCTACGTCGGCGAACCGACGGTGGAAGATACGATTTCCATTTTGCGTGGCCTGAAGCAGCGTTACGAAACTCACCACGGAGTTCAAATCAAGGATTCCGCGCTAGTAGCGGCAGCTGAGCTGGCCAACCGTTACATCACGGATCGTTTCTTACCTGATAAAGCGATTGACTTGGTCGATGAAGCCGCCAGCAAACTGGCGATGGAATTGGATAGCGTGCCGCAAGAAATCGACACCGTACAGCGACGTCTTACGCAATTGGAACTGGCGGCTCGCCAATTGGAAGGTGAACACGACGACGGCGTACAAAAGCGGTTGGCTGAAGTACGGGCTGAAATGGAAGAAAAAAAACGTGAACTGGCCAGTCTCAGAGAACAATGGGAAGCAGAAAAGTTGGACGTGGGAGATGTCCGCAGCGTAAGGGAGAATCTCGCGGCGATACAACTTCAGTTCGATCAACTGGACACCGCTATTAAAACCCGACAATCGTCAGGCATGTCGGTTGAGGAAGCCGATTATAAAACGCTTTTCGAATTGGACCAACAAAAGCGCCAACTCGAAGCTCAAATTGAAGCGGCTGACCAACAACAAATCGCTGCCGAAAATGAAGATGAGCACGAGGGTGAACACACACCCCAGAAACGCTTGCTGGGTGAGAACGTCACGGAAGAGGAAATTGCGGATGTCGTCAGCGCCTGGACCGGTGTCCCCGTATCCCGCATGATGGAAACGGAAAAGCAAAAACTGCTGCAACTTGAGGACCGTCTGCAGGAACGGGTGGTGGGACAGACTGAAGCCGTTTCGGCCGTGGCCAATGCCGTGCGTCGTAGCCGTAGTGGCTTGCAAGATCCGGATCGCCCCATCGGCTCATTCCTGTTTCTAGGCCCTACCGGGGTCGGAAAAACGGAACTTTGCAAGTCGTTGGCCGAAGTCCTCTTCAGCGATGAAAATGCCATGATCCGCATCGACATGAGCGAATACATGGAACGACACTCGGTGAGTCGATTGATCGGGGCCCCTCCCGGATACGTCGGGTATGACGAGGGTGGGAAGCTTACCGAATCCGTCCGCAGAAGACCCTATTCGGTCATTCTGTTAGATGAAATGGAAAAAGCCCATCCCGATGTATTCAATATCTTGTTGCAAGTTCTCGATGATGGACGCCTCACAGATAATCAGGGCCGTACGGTTGATTTCACCAATACGATTATTGTCATGACGAGTAACGTTGGCAGCCAGATTATCCAAAAGGTTTACGACGAAAACGGAAATACGGACGAGATGAAAGCCTCGGTACAAGAGGCCGTTCGAGCGCGTTTCGCGCCAGAGTTCTTGAATCGGATTGATGAGCAGATCATTTTCGAACCCTTGGGGCGAGAACAGATTGGATCTATCGTCAATATTCAAATCAAGCGACTGGAACGACGAGTAGCCGACCAAGGTTTCGATCTTTTCGTTTCCGATGAAGCGAGGAAAGCCATTTCCGACGAAGGTTACGATCCGGTATACGGTGCGCGGCCCTTGAAACGCGTGATCCAAAACCGCATCGAAAACCCCTTAGCCTCCTACTTACTAAAAGGTGACTATCCGGAAGGTTCCATTATCAACATTGACTTCCAAGTTGATTCCTTCGTCATTGAGATCCTTGATCCCGAGAAAAAGCCGCTTTCCGTCGGTTAGAAAAACGGCCTGGCTTTGAAAAATTTTACCCATGTCACCCTGGATGCGGATCATTTGAAACGCATCGAGGGTGCTCCCTATCACTTCTCCTGATTGGCATCGTGCTATTTTATTTATTAGCCTTCCTGTTAATTTTCACCTTGCTCCTAGCGTGGGTCAGTAATTTTTTTGGACTACCCGGTAACTGGATGATGTTGGCCTTGGCCGGTATTTGGTTTTGGTTCACCGATCCGGAAAATACTCTACACATCGGTCCCGCTATTCTGGTCGCAATTTTGCTGTTGGCTGCCCTAGGAGAACTGTTCGAGTTCCTGGCCTCTGTGCTAGGCACCCGAAAAGTAGGGGGGGAACGAAAAGCGGCCGTCGGCGGCGTGATTGGATCATTGGTCGGCAGCCTCGTCGGCGCTTTTATAGGCATCCCCATCCCCGTTATTGGAATTATCATTGGCAGCCTTTTTTTCGCCTGCCTTGGCGCTTTAGCCGGTGCATTGATCGGTGAAAAACTTCACGGCAGCGATTTGAATAAAAGTCTGAAAGTCGGTGGGGCGGCATTCGCGGGCCGATTATTCGGCTCCTTGGGTAAAATTGCTTTGGGATCGGTGATTTTGGTCGTCACGATCACAAGCATGTTTATTTAGATGGAGCAACGGTTTTTCCCGCCGTAGGTCCCTTCCGTCCTTACTTCGAAATTACCTTTTGATACGATTGTTTCCCAACCAGCCCCCACTCTTACTTCAGGCATAGTTTCCATGACCGTACGCACGCGATTCGCTCCTAGCCCCACCGGTTACCTTCACATCGGTGGTGTACGCACGGCTCTATTCAATTGGCTCCTAGCACGACAGGCCGGCGGACAATTTATCCTCCGCATCGATGATACCGACGCCAAAAGAAATGTCGCAGAAGCGCTGCAGCCAATTCTGGACGGGTTTGCATGGCTGGGACTCGATTGGGACGAAGGTCCGACGGCAGACGGCAGCAGCTCCCAAGGACCCCACGGTTCCTATTTCCAATCAGAACGGCTCGATCGTTACCAAGACGCTGCCAAACAATTGCTGGAATCCGGGCATGCGTACCGAGATTACGCGACCCCTGCCGAAACGACCGCCGAGCGGGAAGCCGCTGAAAAAGAAAAAAGAGACTTCATCTACAGCCGCAAGTGGATGGCTGAAAACGATGAACAAGCGGCAGCATTCGAAGCGGAAGGCCGTAAAGCCGTGGTGCGGTTAAAGATGCCGCGAGAGGGGAAATGTGAATTTCATGACCTGATTCGCGGTCCCGTCAGCATCGATTGGGCGCGAGAACAAGATCATGTCATTCAACGAAACGATGGTACTTGCCTTTATCATTTAGCCAGTGTGGTGGATGACCATGACTTGCAAATCACACACGTGATTCGCGCGATCGAACACCTCTCCAACACGCCAAGGCAAATTTTCATTTTCAATGCACTCAATTACGAATTGCCAAAATTTGCCCACATCCCTTTCGTCGCCGAACCTGGTAGCAAGACGAAACTGAGCAAACGTAAAATTGAGAAGTACCTCAAGAATCGTGAATTCAAACAGCTTTACAACCGTGGCGAAGCAATTGCGAAACGCGTCGGCATCGAACCTGATCCCCTCTCATTCAATCCCGTGCTCGTTGATTTTTATCGCGAAACAGGCTTCTTACCCGATGCCATTGTGAATTACTTGTTGCTGTTGGGTTGGTCTCTAGATGACAAAACGGAAATGTTCAGTCGTGACGAGATGATCAAAGAATTTTCCTTGGAGCGAGTGGTCAAGAATGAAGCAAGTTTCGATCCCGCAAAACTGACCGCATTTCAAATTCGGTACATGAATCAGTTGGCGGAGAATCCCAAAGTAAAACTGTGTGAGGAGTTCCTAACTCGTGCCGGCGTCGTCCAAGCACCTATTTCAGAATTGAACCAATCCAAAATTGCTGAAGTCGTGAAGGCTGCCGAAGATCGCATTGAAATGGCTGGTGATATCCTTCAATTCGAAGGTTTCTTCGTAACCGCAGCGGAATTGGACTTGGACGAAAAAGCCTTCCAAAAACGGCTGGTGAAACCAGAGAATGCTGGTCATCTGTTGGCCGAATACGTGAAGATACTGGCCGCGACTGACGATTTCTCCGCAGCGAATATGGAACATGTTCTGAAAGCTTGGGTGGAACAGCAAGGCATTAAGATTGGCGATATCATTCACGCTTTAAGAGTCGCCTTGACCGGCAAACCAGCCGGGTTTGGGATGTTCGAATCTATGCAGGTTTTGGGAAAAGAAGAGTGCCTGGCACGAATTCGGGTGGCACTCGAAAAATTGGAACATGCCCAAAATCGCGTCGATGCCTGATGTTCGCGAAAACGGCCCACTTTGGGTTAAAATTTCGGAAGGACTTGCGTGCAGGTTAACGCTAACCACCTCACGCCGATAACTTCCTCAGCAGCACCGCCCCTCGCTGCCAATTTATGCTTGTGTAGAATTCAGTTTCTCAATCCACCCTCGCAACCATTGCCGACTAATTTCCCATGAACGAATCTGACACTCCACGCGTGGATTTCGTCCGACAAATTATCATTGATGATAACGAATCAGGTAAACACGATGGCAGAGTCCAAACGCGTTTCCCACCCGAACCTAATGGTTATCTGCATATCGGACATGCTAAAGCCATTTGTCTGAACTTTGGAATCGCCAAGGAATTTGACGGCAAGTGCAACCTGCGGTTTGACGATACCAATCCCGAAAAAGAGGATGTCGAATATGTCGAGTCCATTAAAGAAGACGTGAGCTGGCTAGGCTTCACGTGGGACAACTTGCATTTTGCTTCGGATTATTTCGAAAAGCTTTACGAGATGGCCGTTCAGTTGATCAAACAGGGTGATGCCTACGTTTGCAGTTTGTCGGCGGAAGAGACACGAGAGTATCGAGGAGGCTGGAACAAGGAGGGACGTGATAGTCCCGACCGCGAACGTTCTGTGGAAGATAACCTCGACCTCTTTAGCAGAATGCGTGGAGGCGAATTCAGCGACGGAGAATTCACACTCCGCGCAAAGATCGATACGAATTCACCCAACATGAATTTGCGTGATCCCGCGATGTACCGCATTCGGCACGCACATCACCATCGCACCGGCGACCAATGGTGCATTTACCCGACCTATGATTGGACACACGGACAAAGTGATTCCTTGGAAGCGGTCACTCACTCCATATGCACTTTAGAATTTGAAAACCACCGCCCACTTTATGACTGGTACGTTGATCGGTTACAGATTTTCCATCCGCAACAAATCGAGATGGCAAAATTGAAACTGACGCACACCATCATGAGCAAACGCCGCCTGCGAGAGTTGGTCGAAGGTGGGTTTGTAAACGGATGGGACGACCCTCGGATGCCAACGCTTTCCGGCTATCGGCGTCGCGGTTATACCCCCGAATCGATACGCAATTTCTGCCAACGAATCGGAGTGACGAAATTTAACAGCCAAACCGATGTCGGTCTTCTGGAACAAGCGGCTCGTGAACACCTCAACGCGATCGCGGAGCGTAGGATGGCTGTGTTAAATCCTCTAAAGGTCGTTATCGAAAACTATCCGGAAGGCGATTCCGAAATGCGATCTGCCGTAAACAATCCGGAAGATGAATCGGCAGGCGCTCGTGAGGTTCCCTTTGGACGGGAGATCTACATTGAACGCAACGATTTCATGGAAGATCCACCCAAGAAATTTTTCCGTTTAGGCCCAGGTCGCGAAGTGCGATTACGCTACGCGTTCTTTCTAAAATGCCATGACTTTGTCAAAGACGCATCTGGTGAGATTGTGGAATTGCGTTGCACCTACGACCCAGAAACAGCCGGTGGCAAAGCACCGGATGGCCGAAAGGTGAAAGGGACCATCCACTGGGTCTCCGCCGCCCACGCCGTCGACGCCGAAGTACGTTTGTACGATCGCATGTTCGAAAAAGAAGATGCCAGCGATGTCCCCGAGGGCGAAGACTGGAAAGACTACCTGAACGGCAATTCCATCGAAGTGCTCAGCGGATGCAAACTGGAACCCTCCTTACAGGACGGAGATGCGAACACGCCTTACCAGTTCGAACGCCTTGGCTACTTTTGCAAGGACAGCAAAGACTCTCAACCAGATAACTTGGTGTTTAATCGCACGGTCGCACTTCGCGACAGTTGGGCCAAGCAGCAGAAGAAGAAAAAATAGCGTTGCCAAAAGGGCTCAACGTACTCGCTGAGCCCAATAGCTGTGATCATATCGTCGACCGTGTCTGCGCTGCGCCGGTGCCGCTAGTGACAACTCGCTCGTGGAGAATTGCCCGATTAGCAGCGTTTACAATCGCGATAATCGCCGCCTCTACCATGTTCAAAGAAATACCCCGGCCGCGGTAAATTTCACCCTTGTGATTGATTTGAAAGGTCATATCCACCGAGGCATCCTCGCCGCCGGACATCGATTTGGCGTCGAATTCGACACACTCCATCTCCAGCGATAGGGCCTCTCGGATCGCGTTAAAGGCGGCTTCGACAGGTCCTTTCCTACTTTCTGCGGACCCTTTGACCTCTTCTTCACCACGCCGCAACGCGATATCGATTTTTTGAGGGCCGCCGCATTCCGAAATCAGTTGATAATCCACCAACGACCATTCCTGATTCGTTGTCCCGAATAACTCCCGTTCGATCAGGGCAACAATATCGCCGTCGTAAACTTCTTTTTTCTCATCCGCCAGTTTTTTGAATTGTTCGAAGACAATTTTGATTTGATCATGATTGAGGTGGTAGCCCAACGTTAACGCGCGATCGGCCAACGCAGCGCGTCCACTATGTTTCCCCAACACGAGGTCCGTCTTTTCTAAGCCGACATCTTCTGGTCGCATGATTTCATAGGTCGTGCGCTCTTTTAACATTCCGTCCTGATGGATACCTGCTTCGTGAGCAAAGGCGTTTTTCCCGACAATCGCCTTGTTACGCTGCACATGCATGCCGGTGATGGAGGAAATGAGTTGGCTTGTTGGAACCAACTTGCGAGAATTGATTCGAGTATCGCAGCTGTAGAAATCGCCGCGGGTTCGCATGGCCATCACGACCTCTTCGAGAGCGCAATTACCAGCACGCTCGCCAATCCCATTGATCGTGCATTCAATTTGCCCGGCTCCTGCTTGTACTGCAGCTAAACTGTTGGCAACCGCCAAGCCGAGATCATTGTGACAATGGATACTGATCACGGCTTTGTCGATATTGGGCACCCGATTCATCAGCGAGTGAATGACTCCGCCCATGTGAGCAGGCGTCGCATAGCCAACCGTATCTGGAATGTTTACCGTAGTTGCACCCGCGTCAATGACGGCTTCTACGACACGGCAAAGAAAGTCAATTTCTGTGCGCGCGGCATCCTCGGGTGAAAACTCGACGTCCGCGCCATAACTTGCCGCCCGACGAACACCGGCAACGGAACGATCTACGATTTCGTCTGGCGTCATCTTCAGTTTGAATTGGCGGTGAATCGCACTGGTCGCCAAGAACACGTGGATGCGTGGGTCCGGATTATCTTGCAACGCCTCCCAAGCTCGGTCGATGTCCGCTTCGGCACATCTTGCCAAACCACAAATCGTCGCGCCGGAAAAAGTACTCGCGATGCTTCTCACAGCCTCAAAGTCACCGGGCGAAGCAATCGGGAAGCCGGCCTCGATAATATCGACCCCTAAGTCGATTAAGGCCTGAGCGACTTTTAGCTTCTCTTCCAGATTCATGCTGGCGCCAGGAGACTGTTCACCGTCGCGCAATGTCGTATCGAAAATTTTAATAATCCGTTTGTCGGACATTAATAACACCTGAAAGGTTAAGATGAAAAGACGACCGTTGCTGATAGCGAACGGTGCAGTTTCTCTCTTGGGAAGGAAGCTGTCCTTCCATCTTACTTAGTTCGTCAAAAAATCGTCAACCGACGCAAAGCCCTTAACTCCCGTAAAGAACCAGGAAGCTGGCTATAAACGGGCCAATAAGACGAAATTTTGACAATTTTAAGTCGCTAACTGCCTGTTCTGTACATCGTCACGTCGTGCCTCAGATTCCGCTGCGGGATGCTAACTCGGTCGAGAAATGTAGATCGGTAACCGGTTAAACCAACCCTTTGTCATCAAAAGGTCGGGTTACTTCGATTATACCGGCACCCGGTAATCTGCTCAGTTGCTAAATTTCAGGCCACGCGGAACTCCGTAAAGTACAGTTGATTATCCCACAAAGTTACTTTTGCAATGATCGCGGAGCTTGTTAGATGTCCCAAAATCCCACAGCTGATTTTCAGAGCGTCGTTCAGGAGCTCTTGAACGAGGACCAGCTTTTTAGCTTGCAAGAGCGTCGGGATAATAGTCGGCAAAATTTTGTACGACCGATTCGCCTGATGTTTACGGACAAACCCCAGACTGTGCTCAGTGGTTTTACGCGTAATCTGTCCGATACAGGAATCGGTCTCATCCACAAATTCAAAACCAACACGAATGATCAGGCTTACATCACGATCAACCGTCTATGGGATGACCCAACCGTTATTCGTTGCAAAGCCGCTTGGTGCAATAAATGCGAGAATGGCTGGTATCAATCTGGCTGGGAAATTCTATCCATCGAATCCAGCCAAGCCTGACCGCCCTTAGCATTGGAAGCTGTTTAGGGAAAAACAAAACGCAAAAGGTTTCTCACGGGCTGACCGTCCGAATACTCTCTTGGAGATCCAAAAATACTGCGACCGGGATGAGTCGTTGGAGGGTCGTTCTGAACCACGATGTAGGCAGGTGCTTGTCCAACTTGGTTTGGATTTTGGGAAACGCGCAACGTTGCCTGAGGGACATAATTTTGCGGTTGCGAGGTGCCTGGGGCTCGCTCCAAAGCGCGATTCCAAGGCGTAGCCACGCCCAAATTAGGGATCTGTGCTGAGGTTGGCACGACCGGATAAATCATTTGTGGTGTCTGTGCTGCGAGCGGAACCGTGGTCATCGGTGGCACGCCGGGGGTTGCACGGATCGGTTGCAAAGACGCCGTCCGAGGTGTCGTGGGAGGTGCTGCTGCAAATCGATTTGACCCTTGGGGGGCAGGGGTGGTCGTCGGCGGACCACCGCGATAGACCGGCCCACCACGACCTGGAACATAAACACTCGCCACCACGCCACCGCCTGGTAGCGGCGATGTTGATTCGATGTATTCAAGTGGCTGAGACGATTGCTGTGCAAATCCAGGAATCGAGATTGAGACTAGCGCCAACCATAAAATGGCATAGTGAAATTTCATTACGAGTTCCTTTGTTACGGCAAAAACCCGACCTCCCTTACGGACGCGGGCCAGCAAAAGTTCCGACTGACCGAGAAGGAATATCAGAATAGGGAAGTGCCAGCAATGTCACTCGCCGGTTTGCTGGCCCAAAGATGCTGTCTTGAAAGCTCTCGGCCGCGCATTCGCTCGGCCCCAGCCATTACTCGTCAGATTCCGGCGTTTCACCCACACCGTCATCCGCGCCCGTTTTGGTCCGCAGGATCTTCAAACCGACAAACGCGTAAAACATGGTCATGAAGGGACTGATAATGTTAAAGAAGCAATAGGGAGCAAAGGCAGTAACCGCGACCCCTAAAACCCCCATCTGGGCGGCGCCACAAGTATTCCACGGCACCAATACCGAGGTCACAGTTCCAGCGTCTTCCAAGGTTCGACTGAGATTACGAGCGTCTAGACCGCGTTCCTCAAATGACTCGCGGAACATACGTCCGGGAACAACAATCGATAAATACTGATCTGACGCCGTCGTATTCACGAAAAAACAACTTCCGGCGGTCGTGGCAACGAGGGATCCATCGGATTTGGCAAGGCGAACCAACGGCTCGGTAATTCTTCTTAAAAAACCACACGCCTCCATGATGCCACCAAAACACATGGCCGTAATAATTAACCAAATCGTATTCAGCATCCCCTCCATCCCTTTGCCGGTGAGTAATTTTTCGGCGGCTGGGTTATCAGAGGTCAACGCCGTGGGACTCGCCATGGCATTAATGACTGCCGTATAAGATTCTTTGGCATACAGCAGGCCCTTCTGCCAATTGCTTTCTGGGGCAGTTTCGACTGCCGGCAACGCGGCCACTTCCCGAACCACGTCCGGTTGGAACGCGACAGCAAATACTCCACCAATTATCACGCCGATGAACAATGCCGAGATGGCATCGAACCTCAGGATCACCAGCAACAAGACCGTCGCAGGAGCCAGAAATAACCAAGGAGTAATATAAAACTTAGCGGCGATTGCTGACTTGAGCACTTCCGTATTCGAAGCCTCCGCACCGGATACATCTGCCGAAAACCCAATCGCCAGAAAAATCCCCAGTGTGATCAGGATGCTGGGTACGGTCGTCCACAGCATGTACTTAATATGGCCAAACAATTCAGTCTCAGCCATTGCAGCAGCCAAGTTTGTTGTATCCGAGAGCGGCGATAGCTTGTCGCCAAAATAGGCACCTGAAATGATTGCCCCAGCGGCCATCGGAAGACTAATCCCAAGTGCCTCACCGATTCCTAGCAATGCCACACCAACGGTTGCAATGGTCGACCAAGAACTGCCTGTGCCTAAAGAGACAATCGCGCAAATCACGACACTGGCAAAGAGAAAGATCTGAGGGTTTAATAAATCCAGGCCGTAATAAATCATGGCAGGCACAATACCGCTGATCATCCAGGTTCCCGTCAAGGATCCGATCAACAACAACAGAATCATGGCCGTCATCGAGGCCGTTAGCGCGTGGATAACCCCACGCAATGACTCCTTGAATGTCGTCCCCAAGGCGATGCCGAAAATGGCTGCAGTGGCCGCGGCCAGTAACAAAGCAATTTGGTTGGGGCCATAAGAGGCGTCGTCGGTGTAAATCCGCACATTGATGACCAGCAACGTGATCAGAACTATGATCGGCGAAAGTGCCATCCAAAGCGGGATGTTTTTTTGGGGGCCGGAAGCGTCGTTCATCAAAATGACTCTCGATCGGAAGGGCGGGGCAAATCAACTAGCGTCCCGATAGGGTATTCGCAAACAGAACCGCGCTCCAGCATGGCAGGTACTTTCTGCGGAAATTTCTCCCCCATGCAGCTCGGCAATCCGCCAAGCTTTACTCAACCCAAAACCCAAACCACGCCCAGCTTCACGCCCCGAATAAAAGGGGTCAAAAATATGGCGAATTGCCTCGGGCGCAATGCCGGGGCCGTCATCCACGACCGTGATCACCAGCATTGGCTGGGGTTGTTCGCTAAGCTGCTGAATTTCGATCTCTACTTTGCCCGCGTTTTGTAGGGATTCCAAGCTGTTTTTCAGTAACGCTTTGACTGCCACTGCCAATTGAGTTTCGTCCACTCGCACCTCCGCCACGGGCTGGGGCAGAAACTGAATCACGGTTTGTTGTTCCGCAGCACTCTCTTGCATCTCTTCCACCACGGTTTGCACCAACTGCACCGGGTCCACTTGCGTAAAATCGGGTTTGGGAGGATGGGCAAACAGCATCATGTCGGCAATCATCTCGTGCGCACGAAAAGCCTGCTCATTAATTTTGGCAAGCCTTCGCCGTCTACCCGGATCGTCTTCATCCATCATCAAGGTTTGCGCGCGACTGGCGATGTTAGCCAATGGATTATTGATTTCATGACTAGCTCCGTAAGCCAACTGCTTCATGCTGGCCATTTTTTCAACGTGCAAACGACGTTCAAAGTTCTCAGTGGAATCTCGGCGGGCCACCGTCAACAAAGACTTTCCCGACTTTTCCGCATTCACCAAAGTCGCCAGGTGATCATCCGTGAGAGGAATGTCGGCCAACCAATCTTCCGCCGCCTGAGGCTCCAAGTCACAGTGCTCACCCATGAAACGCCCTATTAACTGACGGGCTTCAGCGAATTGTTGGCTTTCCCCCAATGCCCGTAATGAGTCACAAAAGCGTTTGCACTCTGCAACTTTCAGGCGGATCACTTTCGCCTCTGCAGCCGCTCCTGCGTCGACTATTTCACCATCCAGCACGTAGGGCCATTCAAACCTGTCTTTGCCATTCTGATTGGCCAGTCCCCACAACAATGCTTCAGGACAATCCGCCAACCACTCGACCATGGTTGCCTCGTCCGCAGACTCGATCCCCACCCAAGCCATGGCGTCTTTGGCTAACAATTGAAACTGCACCCAACGGTCATCAATTAAGACCGGCGGCGTCAGTGCTTGGATGTTCATAAACGCTGTTCCCATTTCCAATAAAAAACGCACCACAACAAACAGCTGCGGTGCGATGTAATTTCTTAAAAGCGGCCGGTCTTAGGTGCCAGTCGCCAATTTATCCATATCCAGCATTTCGCACCCGCGTTCGAGCAACTTGTCGACGCCAAACGGCTTATGCATGAAATCATCGGCGCCAGCAGCTCGGATATCCGCCACTTTGTCCTGCTCAATCATGCCCGAAATACAGATAATCTTTACCGATTCCAGCGTATTGTCGCTTCGTACACGCTGGCATACCTCTCGGCCATTAATATCCGGCAGCATGATGTCGAGGATGACGAGGTCGGGCCTAAATTCCCTAACTTGCATCCCAGCATCGAAGCCATTGTTGGCCGATTTGATGTCGAATCGTCCGTCGCGGGCGAAAACATCTACCATCAACTCTACGAGTTCCTCATCGTCATCGACGATAAGCACTTTTCGTTTGCCGCTCTCGAGGGCGTCCGTCGGAATGCCATTCTCTTTCATGAAAGCATACAGCTGATCGCGCGGTATGCGGCGGAAACGACTACCCGGGACCCGGAACCCTTTTAATGATCCGTTGTCGAAACACCGAATAATGGTCTGTTGGCTGACCTTACAAATCTTGGCGGCCTCACCAGTCGTGAAAACAGTCTTTGTGGTCATAACCATCCTCTCCTTAGGGGGTTTAGCTTGTCCAGCTGTGCGATTTCATCTTAGCTTTTTTAAGCTCTCAAATTCCCGTCGCTACGGTCGCTGCCCAAACCTTAAATACTTTTTGACCTTCCCGATCAAACAAAACTGTGCGTGGTACGCAATGTGTTCAGCTTGTGATGTTAATCCAATTGGCAATTTCAACCAGCTCTTCCGAACTTACCTCGATTGCCAACACGAGCGAATTATATCGGGGCTTAGAACTTGGTCAAGATGAATCAAAAGCACCTAAACCATTACAAAACGGTCACTTAAGACAATCTCGCCGATAAATTTCCCATTTTGGTTCCCGTTTTGAAAATAGAAACGCAGTAACCCCAAACGCCCTGTTCCCCCACAAGCCAGTTGGCTGGCAGTCCTTCGCTACCAACGTCAGGCAGGCAAAAACGTGCTAACCGACCTGCTGCAAGCCTGAATATGTGCAAATCAACACAGCCATCAAGCCTCTGCCTTCGCTGACATTTTTGCCGTCGAACGATGTCTGGCAACCTGCTAGACTTCGCCGCCCTAAATGGCGTACCCAAAACGTGTTAGTGAAAACTAGTTACAAAATACCTTCCGCCCACCCCCATGATCTCTCCGCCTTTATCGAAAACGTTCGCAGAAATCGCTCAGCGAAAAGCCAACTGGTTAGTTGCCCTGTCACTCTGCTTCCTCGCGGGCTGCGGTACCACCAATCAACGGATTGGGACGGAACAACTGCTCATGTCAGATGCGGTAGACCTTGCCGTTTCGCAAATTGATTTCTCGCTGCTCAAATCGGAACGCGTTTACCTTGACGGGACCTATCTCCAATCAGTGAAGGGTTTTGGGTTTGTCAACGCTCCCTACATTATCAGCTCCTTGCGCCAGCAATTAACAGCGGCTGGTTGCATGTTGCAAGACAACCGCGACGATGCCGATGTAATCGTCGAAGCCCGCGTGGGTGCCTTGGGCACCGATGGTCATGAAGTGATTTATGGTGTCCCTAAGAACAACCTGCTGAACTCTGCCGCCACAGTGCTGCCCAACATGCCTACTATTCCAGCCATTCCGGAAATGTCGGTAGCTCGAATCGATGCGCAAACCGGCATCGCGAAAATCATGGTTTTTGCTTACGAAAGCACGACCCGGCGTCGCATTTGGCAGTCGGGGGTCGCTCGCGCGGAGAGTACCAGCAGAAACTCCTGGTTGATGGGGGCAGGTCCGTTTCAAAGAGGTACCGTTCACGAAGGCACCAAGTTTGCCGGGGAAAAAATCGATCCGAAACTGGATATGAATTTCTCCCAACCTAGCGAAGAAGAGCTACGGCTGATCGAAAGATATCAGGTCAAGCCGGTTGGCTATTTCGAAGAATTTGAATTCGTCGAACCTGCAAAAGCCGAGGAGGCTGACAAAACGGAAGAAGGGGCCGATACCGAGGAAGGGGATAACGCTGAGGCGGCAGCAGCCGATTCGCAACCCAAACCCGCGGAGACCGAGGCGGACAAAACCGCCAAACCTATAAAAGCAGCTACTAAAAAGTAGCTACTAAAAAGCCCTGACGTACTACCTCGTCACGCTTGCTCACAAATCAACGGTTCCACTTTTCTGCCTTACGTTTCTACGCTTCCTAACCGCTTACCTGGGCTTTTCCTTCTAGGTGAAGCATGATTAACGCAACATCCGCAGGGGTGACGCCACTGATGCGAGAGGCTTGTTCGAGAGACACGGGGCGAAACCGATTAAACTTTTCCCTTGCTTCATTTCGCAAGTGCGTAAGCCCGTCGTAATCGAAGTCCTCGGGGATCTGTTTTTTTGCCAGCCGTTTTTGTCGATCGATCACATCTTGCTGGCGTGAGACGTACCCCGCGTACTTGATATCAAACACCAGTTGCTCCGCGACATCGGGAGTGAATTGCTCCAATGCCGCGTGATTCTGCACGAGGTCACTCCAAGTTACCTCAGGCCGTTTCAAGTATTTTTCCAACGACCCTTTATCGCCAAGAAAATTCGAAGACAGGATTTGATGTGCGCGTTCGATCTCATGTGTCTTCTTTTCCAACTTCTGGAAACGATCCTGTCCGACTAATCCGAGTTCGAACGCTTGCGGTGTCAAACGACGATCGGCATTATCTTGCCGCAGCAACAATCGATATTCAGCTCGACTGGTGAACATTCGGTAAGGTTCATCAACGCTGCAGGTTACTAAATCATCAACCAGCACTCCCAAATAGGCCTCATTCCGATCAAGGACTAATGCTCGATTACCGGCCAACGCAAGTGCGGCATTGGCGCCGGCCAAAAGCCCTTGCCCCCCGGCTTCCTCGTAACCCGTCGTACC